>JAITUD010000158.1 GCA_031286555.1 Microbacterium sp.
AGGGCTTTCTTGACCTGACCGCGGGAACGGACGTCGGTCCCGGTGGTGGATCGGCTGAACTGGTGCACGGTCGCCCCGGCCTGCTCTGCGAGTTCTACGATGCTCTCGCCGATGCCGTAGCTGCCACCGAATACGACGATGACCTTGCCCTCGAAGTCGGGAAGCGGGGCATCCGCCGTCAGGCTGGCGGACTGCAACTGGAAGATCTTGTCGGCGATGTGGACATCGATCGGTTCGGTGACCTTCATGTTCTGCGCGGTGCCGTCCACCACGAAGATCGGCGTCTCGGGCAGATACGTGAACACGACACCGCAGTCGTCGGTCGCATGGAACGTCTTGTCCAGCCCGGCGAGCTCGTAGGCCCTGCGGATCGTCCCGAGGCGGAAGCCCTGCGGCGTCTGACCACGGCGCAGTGTCGAGCGAATCGGGATGCCGGTGATGTGCGACGCAGAGTCGACCTGGACGATCGTGTCGGCCGAGGGGATGGCCGTGTCGACCGCTTCGTAGTGGTCGAGGGCCTCGACGCACTCCGCCAGGATGCGGTCGTCCACGAAGGGACGCACGGCGTCGTGGAAGAGCACCTTGGTGTCAGGGTCGTCGCCGAGCGCGGCCAGCGCCGCCTGCGTCGAGTCGTTGCGGGTGTCGCCGCCGGGGATGATGCGGGTGAGTTTCGGGACCCGCTCGTGGTTCTTCAGCGGTTCCAGCTGCTTGATCGCCCCCGCGTTCATGACGATTATGATCTCGTCGATCATGGGACTGGCGTTGACCACCTCGAGCGTGTGCTCCACGATCGCCTTGCCGGCGATCTTGATCAGCTGCTTGGGGATGCCGAGGCCGACGCGGACACCGATGCCTCCGGCGAGGATGACTGCGACTGTGCGGGGTGTGCTCATACGTGGACTTCCTCGCTCGTTGCCGGAGCTGCGGTCGCCAGCGCGACCTGTGCCAGCCGATCAGCCGCCGCTGTCACGCCGTTTCCGTCGACATCCGCGACGAATTCCCCCCGCAGCCGCTCCATCACCCCCGCACCCGCCTCCCCGCCTTTCACCTGCGCGACCAGTTCCTCCAGCGTCTCGGCAAGAGGCAGGCCCAGGTCATCCGGGAAGGCGACGTAGAAGTCGCGGCGCTGGGCGTACTCGCTCAGATCAGGGGCGATCAGGTAGGAGGGCACGCCGGCGACGGCGGCCTCGAATACTGCGGATGAGTAGTCGGTGATGAAGACGTCGGCCACGAGCAGGAGTTCCTGCGTGGACATGCCGGGTGCGGTGCGCAGCCCGGCACTCGTGGGAGCCGGCACGAGCGGATGCAGCTTCGTGATCGTCGCGTATCCGGCATCCGCCATCGCGTGCGTCAGCTCCAGGGGATCGACTGTCGGGTCGAGCCCCTCGGTGCGGAAGGTCGGCGCGTACAGGACGACCTTCGTGCCCACCAGATCCGGATACAGATAGTCGAACTTCTTCCTGGCGCGCGCCCGCACTGCAGGGTCTCGCAGGCGATCCACCCGTGGCAGCGGGGCGACCACCACCTTCGATACGTCGACGCCGAAGGCCTCGGCGAACGGAGCGCGGCAGCGCTCGGCGCTGGCGATCACGATGTCGTAGCCGGCGTGCATGCGCATGGCCCTGGCCAGCTTCGGGTCACGTCCGCCACGCTGCCCGAGGATACTCACCCCGAACTTTTTCAGCGACCCCAGCGCGTGCCACAGCTGCACAACGGTCAGGCCGTCAGAAGGGGGCGTCGCTGAGGCGATGATCGAGTATCCGTCCACGACCAGCACCCGTGAGGTGGACACGTGATAGATCTCCACCAGCAGATGCACCGCATAGCCGAATTTGCGAATGACGCCCGGGGGCACCATTTTCGCGATCACCTGCACCTCGACGCCGGGATCTGCGCGCAGCAAGGCCTTGCTCAGAAGCACGAAGTCCGACGGCGGCCGATTGCTCTGCCGTGTGAGCAGGGTCACCTTGTTGCGCCTCGGCAGGATGCGCATCACCAGGCTCATGAGCGTGAGCGCAAGCCGGGCCGCGTAGGCGGCCATGATGTCGAGCCGTAGCACGCGGATCAGGTGACTCACGAGGCCACTCCCAGAAGCTCCCGCGCGATGCGCTCACTGGAGTGCCCGTCGAGGGCGCTGCAGAACTCCTCACGGAACGCTGCCAGCCGGGCAGCGTCGACCGCAGCATTGCGGATCGCGGCCGCGAGATCCGCATCAGATGCCACGACGGGTCCGACCGAGTAGTGGTCGAAAGGTCGGTAGAACGAACGCGCCGCGGTGTAATCGGCGAGGTCGGGCACGAAGAACAGGATCGGCCGCTCCAACAGGGAGAACTCGAAGATCGCGGACGAGTAGTCGGTGATCAGCACATCGGTCGCCATGAGCAGTTCGTTCATGTCGGGTACGACGGATGCGTCGATCGTGCCCTCCGGCACACCCTTCGCCGCTACGAACGGATGCTGCCTCACTCCGATGCGCCAGCCGTCGCCGAGAGTCTCCGCGATGCCGGTCCAGTCGGCCGCGGGGGCCGCCTCGGCGCTGCGCTGCCCGTTGCCGCGGAAAGTCGGTGCGTACACGACGAAGCGCTCGCCCTCGCGCACTCCCAGCTCACGCCGCACGCGCGCTCTCGTCGTGGCCACGGCATCCGCGTCGAAGAACACGTCGGTGCGCGGCATCCCCCACGCATGCACCCGATCGAGGTCGATGCCGAACGCCTCGGCGTAGTCGGGGCGGATGTCCTGTGAGCTGACGACAGCGTCGGTGTAGTTGCGGTGGATCTCACTGCCCGGCGTCGGCCCGCCGGGCAGGCCCGCGCGGCTGTGCCCGTCACGTTTGAACGCGCCGGCCGCGTGCCAGAGCTGCACCAGTCGTGCACCCGGGCGGATACGGAAGCGGTAGATCAGCGGGTAGAAGTCGTCGAGCACGATCACCCGGCTGGTCGCGATCAGATACGGCAGCCGCAGCACATCACGCAGTGACCGCCGGGAGGCAAGGCTCGGCTTGAAGATGCCGATGGTCTCCAGGCTCGAATCGACCTTCAGGAGCGCATCGCGGAGCGGCGCCATGTTGCCGGTGAAATCGCGGTGCGAATCCGAGAGGAACAGGACGCGGTCGGCCTTGACCGGTACGAGGAGTCGCCAGAATCCATAGGGGATGCTGTACGGCAGGAATCGGACCGCACGGAGCAGTCGACTCCTCCGGAGCCACTGTCGCATGGAGTCGTTTACCAGTCGTTCATCTCTCGGGGGTTGATCCGAGTATACGAAAGCTGCCTGGCAGATACCGAGTCAGTCCGGACGGACCTCAGACTCTGACTTCCTTAGGGAAGCGCACGAACAGCAGCAGCACCAGTCCGAGCAGCAGGATGAGGCCGATGCCGAGGACGCCGTAGACGATCCCGCCGAACGTCGCGAGGAACAGCGACCACGCCAGCGGCGACAGGAACGATGCGACGCGTCCTGTCGTGGCATACAGGCCGAAGATCTCGCCCTGCTGGTCGGGCGGGGTGAGCCTGGTGAGCAGGCTCCGGCTGGCGGCCTGCGCAGGGCCGACGAAAGCGCACAGGATCAGGCCGCAGATCCAGAACACGATCGTGCCCAGATCGCGCAGCGCGAACACCACGAACGCCATCGCCACCAGTCCGCTGAGGGTGATCACGATGAGACGTCGCGGTCCGATCGCGTCGTCCACGCGGCCGGCGAGCAGAGTCGAGACGCCGGCGACCAGGTTCGCGGCGAGACCGAACACGATCACCTCGAGGAACGAGAAGCCGAAGCCCTGCGCGGCCAGCACCGCGCCGAACGCGAAGACGCCGGCCAGCCCGTCGCGGTACACGGCCGCGGCGAGCATGAACCAGAAGGTCGGACGGTTGGTGCGGAACAGGTTCGCGATGTTGCGGAACAGCACGACGTACGAGCGGAAGAAGCCCACCCGCGGGGATGTGTCGTACGCCGGTGACTCCGGCACGTTGCGGAACATCGGGATCGAGAAGACCACCGTCCACACCGCGCAGATCACCGCGACGAGCTTGAACGAGAGCGGATCGTCCTGGCCGATCAGGAACAGCACCGGGATGCAGACGATCAGCGCCACGACGCCGCCGACGTACCCGAGACCCCAGCCGAGCCCCGAGATGCGGCCGACGTTCTTCGGCGTGGACACCTCAGACAGCATGGCGTAGTAGCTGACGTTGCCGATCTCGCTGACCACCGCGGCGATCGCGACGGCGAGCGCACCGAACCAGAAGAACTTGGGATCGGCCTCGACGAAGAACAGCGAGAACTGGATCAGCGCGATCGCGATCGTCGCTCCGATCACCCACTTCTTCTTGCTGCCGCGGGCATCGGCCTGCTGGCCCAGCACCGGCGCCAGCAGCAGGATCAGGATGCCGGCGGCGAAGTTCGCCCAGCCCCACCACTCCGACAGATCGGTGAGGCCCTGGCAGTACGCGGTGCCCATGTTGGCGGTGTCGTTGCAGCTCAGGTACGACCCGTCGGCCAGCAGGCCCGAGGCGCGGACGTCCGGGTCGAGGAACATCCGGCTCGTGAGGTACAGCGCGATCCACACGAACGTGAGGATGACCGTGTTGAAGGGCTGCATGGCCCAGTCCCACATCGCCCACGAGATCACGCGCTTGCGCGGGATCGCCGTCTCGGCGCCGTCGTCGACGACGGCGCCGAACGCCGCGAGGGCGCCGGTGTTGGCGGTGGGCGGCGGAACGTCAGCGGTCATGCGCGTCACGCTACCGGATGCCGGTGACCGGAGTGAGAACGCACGTCGTCACCGGCATCCGCTGTTCTGAACGTCCGGGTCAGAAGCTGGTGACGAGGTCGCCGAGGACCTCTTTCAACTGCGTCGGATCCGTCGCGTCGTAGTAATGCGCGCCGGTCGCGCCGGAGATGTCCTTCAGCGCCTTCACGTCCGCGTCCGCGCCATAGGCGAGCGTGAAGATCAGCACCGGGGTGTTCTCGTGATGCAGGCCCTCGAGCGTCTTCAGCATCTGTGCGGCGGTGGTGGTGTCGTGGTTGGTGTCGTTCTCGCCGTCGCTGAGCAGCACGATCGCGTTGCTGTGGTCGTTCGCCCACGACGCGGCCTGCTTCTTGGCGACCGTGTCGACGGCCTCGTACAGCGGGGTGTCGCCCATCGACGCGATCCCGTTCAGCTCGCTGACGAACTTCTTCTTCGTCTGGCGGATGTCGGCGACCGGCGTCAGCTGCCCGGGCACGAGCTTCCCGTTCGGGTCCTGTGCGAACGCGGCGAGGCCCACGTCGTCGCCCTCGGTGAAGTGGTCGAGCGCGGCGCTCACGGCCTTCTTCGCCAGCGTGAGTCGCGTGTCCGTCGCCGAGACCTGCTCGTCCATCGAGCCCGAGACGTCCAGCAGGAACAGCACGTTCGCGCGCTTGCGCACGTCGGGGAACGCCTTCTGCGCCGCCTCCATCACGACGGCCGTGGTGGACAGCTGGGCCGAGGCGCCTTCCGCGCTGAGGTGAGCGGTCTCGGCGACCTGCTCGTCGACGTCGCGGTTGAGGTCGCGATAACCCGCCTGGCGCACGACGCTCTGTCCCTCGGCGGACTGCGTGAAGCGGATGAAGTCCGCCGAGGCGGCCATCTCGTCGCCGTCGAGCCAGTCTCCGGTCACTCGCACGGCGGGGTTGTCGGCGGCGTAGGCGCCGTCGGTCGGATAGATCGGCACGAGCGGATCCGCCGGCGGCCGGCCGACGGCACGCGTGACGCCGTCGCGGCTGGTGATGCCGCGGTTGTAGTCCCAGATCGACTTCTCGTCGACGATGACAGCGGACAGGTAGTCGGCGGACGACCCCTTCTCCTCCGCCTGGCGGGCGTGCCAGAGGAAGTGCTCAGGGGTGGCCATGTAATGGCTGGTCGCGAGCTCCTGGTCGTGCACCCTGCGGCGCACGTCCGGGTCGGCGATGTCGTCGGTGGTCACTGCGCCGACGTCGCCCGCGGCCACTCCGTACGACGCGAGCATCGCCGCAGCACCGGAGGTCGCGACGAGGGGACTCGTCTTGCCCAGCTTGAACGTGCCCCACTCCGGATGCCCGGCGTCGGTCCACACGTCGGGGTCGCCGGCGGCCCGGAAGATCTCTGCCCAGCTCGGTGCCTTCTTCGACCAGCCGATCGCGTCGACCAGCGACTGCGGCATCGCGGGGACGAGGTCGGAGTACGCGGTCAGGGTGCGCTTGCCCAACGGGGCCGTCTTGCCGGCGGACGCGATCCACATCGACGAGTCGGGCAGCCACACTGTGGGCCGGACGTCGGCCGCCAGGCGGGCGAAGCCCTCTGCGGCGTCATCGGCGGCGACACCCGACTTGGACTTCGACGTCGTGACGGTCACGCACCTGCCGCCCACATCGCGCGGCTTCCCGTTGTAGGCCTTCGCGAGGTTCTCGACCATCTCGGCGTTCTCGAACGACGAGAGCACGCGCACCGCGGTGCACGGGCCCGCCCCGGCCGCAGCCGCCGGGGAGTCCTTCGCGAACTCGATCGGCGCCGGCTCCTTCGCGACCGGTGCAGGGGGCGCCGCTGCTTCGGCTGCCCGGTCATTCATCGACGACGCGATGCCTGCGGTCACCGCGGCCAGCGAGCCGAGGAGCACCGTGATCACCGCCACCATCGCGATCAGCACCGAGCGCCGGCGCTTCGCGGGCGGCGCGTCCGCCGTGTCGGCGGGCGGGGTCGCGCCGGGGCCGTCGATGTCGGCGAGTGCGAGGGGAAGGGTGGGCACGCCGGATGCCGGCCTGGTGCGCAGGCTGCCCTCCGGGGCGTCCACGTCAGGGGTGCGGGCAGCGGATCCGACCGCGACCGAGCGGGGCAGCGGGCCCGACGCCGGCAGCTGGGGGCGGGGGCGCGGGCGGAGCTGAGGCTCGTGAGCGATCGGTTTCGCGGGCAGGGCGACATCACCTGTCGTCGGGTCGAACTCGATGTGCGTCGAGCGGCGCGGCGGAAGGGGTGTTTCGGGCATGGCGAGAGAATTCCGGTCGGGGGATCGGGCTCACGACCCACTGCAGCCTTCGGGTGACGGCGGGGGCGGTCGGCTCGATTATAGGGCGGCGCGCGGGCGGGAAAACAGGCCCTGCGGCCGCGAATCTGGTATACCTCCGCTGCTCAGGCGCCGGAGGTGTTCAGCATGCCGATGATCACCGCCGTCCACCATGCGATCTGCGAGGTGGCCGCGCTGCTCAGGCACCAGAGCTTCACGCGGGTCGGCGCGGTCGCGAAACGCGTGTCCGGCGGCATCCGGTGCAGTTCATCGGTGAGCCTGCCCAGAGCGACGCCGTTCATGGCGGCGACGTACACCGCGACCATCTTCAGCGCGGTCACGGGGGAGTCGAGGACGGGCTGCAGGAAGGCACCCGTGAACAGCAGCCCGATGATGCCTGCCCATGCGAGCGGCGTCACCGACTTCTCGAACACCCAGAGCTCACTGAGCTGCTGGGTGCCCAACACCCATCGCAGTGCCTTCACGTCGAGCATCACGGTCGCGCCGAGCCCGGCGATGACGGATGCCAGGTGGGCGAACAGCATGGGCAGGTGCATCCATGCCGCGGGCTGGATCTGCGTGCTGATCCACAGTGACGCGAGCATGCCGAGTGTCACCGCCCAATAGCCGAGGGCACGGCGATGGCGTGCGAGCGATCGTTGCTCGCTGAGTGCGATGCTCACGAGCGGCGCGTCTCCTCGGGTACGGAGTGGTGCATGCGCACCGCGCTGATTCTATTGCCGCATCGATCGAAAGATCGATGCCCTGGAGAGGTTTTTGGTAACGATCCTGCCTAACCTGGAGGTACCCGACCATAGGAGACCTGTGTTCACTGCTCCCGCGCGCCTCTTCCGCGTGCTCGCGATCGCCGAGGCGATCACCTGGACCCTGCTCATCAGCGCCCTGATCGCCCGCGCCGTCGGTGCTCCGCCGGTGCTGGTCACCGTCGCCGGCGGCATCCACGGCTTCGTGTTCCTCTCTTATGGGGCGACCGCCGTGCTGCTCGCCTTCCACCAGCGCTGGCACGTCGGCGTCGCGATCACCGCGATCGCCAGCGCGATCGTTCCCTACGCCACGATCCCGGCCGAGATCTGGCTGCACCGCACCGGCCGCCTGTCCGGCAGGTGGCGGATGGAGGAGACCGACGACCCGCGCGACCGCACCTGGTACGACCGCACCATGCGCTGGTTCCTGCACCGGCCGTGGGTGCTGGCCGTGCTGATCCTCGCGGTCGTCGGGGTGATCTTCGAGGTGCTGCTGATGGTGGGGCCTCCGCAGCTTCCGGGGAAGTGAGGGCGGCGCCCCCGGGGCGCAGCCCGCGTAGGGTCGAGCCATGTCTGTCGCCGCCGAGGGGCCGCGGACGGTCGTCCTGTTCGAGGGCAGGAGCGATCGGCTCGCGTTCGAGGCCGTCGCGCGCCGTC
>JAITUD010000222.1 GCA_031286555.1 Microbacterium sp.
CCGCCGAGCAGGGTGACGTGCGTCTCGACCTCGGGATCGCAGAGCATCTCGTCGGCCCAGGCGCACGTCGCGCGAGCCAGCGCCTCGCCCGGTGCGCACAGACGGCCGGAGCCGGCGGCGCCGGTGCGGCTGCCGCGTGCTAGCCAGGTCACCGGCATGCGGCCCGGTGCCGCGATGACGCCGATGTCGGAGGCCTCCGGCACCTCGATGAAGATGCGGCCCGATGCGCACAGCGGCAGGGTCGCGATGAAGAGCTCGAGCTCGGCGAGCGAGTTCTCATCGGCGGTCACGAGGTGGTGCGAACGACGACGGGCCTCTCGGCGCTGGGAGCGCGCGCTGGTCGCGTCGAGGGAGATTCGCATGATGCCCCCATCATATCACTCAGCCAAGGCTTACCTAACCTCGACCGAGACCTCCTACTCGACGAGCGCGCGCCCGAGCGCCTCCAGCTCGGCATCCGTCAGGCCGCCCGTCCGCAGGTAGCCGATGATCGAGCCGTGCTTTTGCTCGATCCCGGCGAGCACCTCATGCATCAGCGGTGCCGGCGACGCCGTCGCGAGGTCGATCGCGTTGCGCGCATCCGGATGCCGGGCCTGCAGGTACTGCACGACGGCCCTCGTCCGAGACTGCGGCAGCTGCGAGGCGGTGAGCGCGTAGTCCGCCACGACCTCGTCGCGGGCGGCACCGACCGCCGAGAGCGCAAGGGCGACGGTGACGCCGGTGCGGTCCTTCCCCACCGTGCAGTGCACGAGCGTCGGGTCGCCTGCCGCGATCACGCGGATGGCCTCGATCAGACGCGGCGCCGCGTCGTCGACGAGGTGCTGGTACATGCCGGCGAGGCTGAAGTCCTCGGCGAAGAACGATGCCACGGAGCCGACGAACAGCGGCACTCGGGTGGTCGGCACGTCATGCAGTGCGGACGGCTCGGCGGACACCTCGCTGTCATCGCGCAGGTCGACCACGCGGCGCACTCGGGCGCGCAGCATCTCATCACCCTCCGGGGTGAGATGCGCGAGATTCCCCGACCGGAACAGAACCCCGTCCCGCACGCGGGACGTCCCCGCGGAGATTCCGCCGACGTCGCGGATGTTGGCGACGCCGGGAACCTGGAGGACGCTCATGTTTCCATTCTACGAAAGCCGTGCCAGCGCCAGAGGCGCGTCAGAACATCCAACCCCTTTGGTCATGTGTGAGCATTACTCCCACCTCATGGCCGACGTGAGTTGTCAGATTGCATCCGCATTTCCGCGCGACCCCGTCCAGGAAGGAGAATACAGCCGTGGAGAATGACACCAGCGAGTTCCGCTATCTTCCCGGTCAGGCCGCCGCTCTCGGCGTTCCCGCACCGAAGGCCGAGCGGCTCACACTCCCCCTCCCCGACGGGCGCACCCTCAGCGCCATCCGCTACGGCGAGGGAAGTCCCGAGGCGACCCTGCTGCACGGCGCCGGCCTGAACGCGCATACCTGGGACACCACCGTGCTCCTCCTGCAGCGCCCCGCCCTCGCGATCGACCTCGCCGGGCACGGTGACTCGTCCTGGCGCGACGACCTCGACTACACGCCGCAGACCCTCGCGGCCGACATCGCCCTCGCGCTGGACGCCTGGACCGACGCGCCCCAGGTTCTCGTGGGTCAATCCCTCGGCGGCCTGACCGCAGTCGCCGTCGCCGCCGGTCACCCGGCATCCGTCAGCGACCTGATCATCGTCGACATCACGGCCGGGGTCCGCGGCGACGCCGCCCCCTCGGTGCTCGGTGAGTTCTACCGGCAGACCGACTTCGCCTCCCTGGACGAGGCGGTGGATCGGTCGACGTCCTTCGGCTTCGGCAGCACCCGCGCCGAGACCGAGCGCGGCGTGTTCCTGAACACGCGCGTCCGTGACGACGGACGCATCGAATGGAAGCACCACTTCGCGCACCTTGCGGGATCGGCGCTCGCGACCGCGCCGGATGCCGGTGCCGCGATCCTGGCCTCCGACCGCAGCTGGGCCGATCTCGCCGCCGTCACCGCACCGATCACCCTGGTCCGTGCGACCAGGGGCTACCTCGCCGACGAGGACGGGGCCGAGTTCCGGTCCCGCCGTCCGGATGCCACGATCCGAACCGTCGACGCGACCCACAACGTCCAGGAGACCGCACCCGCGGCCCTCGCCTCCCTCATCGCGGAATCGTTCGACGCCTCCCGACGTTGACCCTCCCGCACGCACACAGCTCTGCCGTCTGAAAGGACCGCACATGTTCCGACGCCCCACCCGACTCGCGCTGCTCGGCGCCCTGACCGCCGTCGCGCTCGCGCTCAGCGCGTGCACCGGCTCGCCGGAGCCGAAGCCGACCTCGGCCGGAAAGCCCGATCCCGACGCCAGCCTGTCGGTGGGCCTGGTCCTCGAGCCGACCAACCTCGACATCCGCCACACCAGCGGCGCCGCGCTCGAGCAGATCCTGTTCGACAACATCTACGAGGGCCTGGTCACCCGCACACAGGACAACAAGATCGAGAAGCGCCTCGCCAGCGACTACGAGGTCTCCGCAGACGGCCTGACCTACACGTTCACGCTGAACGACGGTGTGACCTTCCACGACGGCACGGCCCTGACCTCGGCAGATGTCGTCTCGTCGTTCAAGACGGTGCAGACCGACGAGAGCGTGCAGGGGCACGCCGACTTCGCCGGCGTCGCGTCGATCACGGCGACCGACCCGAAGACCGTGCAGATCGTGCTCAGCGAGCCGAACCAGAACTTCCTGTTCTCGCTCACCGGCCGTGCCGGCCTGGTCTTCAAGACCGGTGACACCACCGATCTGAAGACCGCCGAGAACGGCACAGGCCCGTTCACCCTGGGCAGCTGGTCGAAGGGCGCCAGCATCACCTTCGAGCGCTCCGACAAGTACTGGGGCGACAAGGCCGGAGTCAAGGAGGTCGTGTTCCACTACATCCCTGACTTCACCGCCGGCGTGAACGCCGCGATGGACGGCACGCTGGACGTGCTCACCGCCGTGGACCCGAACCTCGTCGACCAGCTCAAGGAGACCGGCGACTTCACCGTCACGACCGGCCGCACCACCGACAAGGGCACCCTGGCCTTCAACAACGCGAAGGCGCCGCTGAACGACAAGAAGGTGCGCGAGGCGCTGCGCCTGGCCATCGACCACGACGCCCTCGTCGAGGCGGTCGGCGCCGGTCAGACCATGTACGGTCCGATCCCCGAGCTCGACCCCGGCTACCAGGACCTCTCCCAGCTGGTCCCCTACGACCCGGCGAAGGCGAAGAAGCTGCTCGAGGAGGCCGGCCAGAAGGACCTCACCCTGACGCTGACGATCCCGACGTTCTACGGCACGACCGTGCCGCAGGTGCTGATCTCGGACTTCGCGCAGGTCGGCGTCACGCTGAAGGTGAACCGCGTCGAGTTCCCGACGTGGCTGGAGGACGTCTACACGAACCACGACTACGAGCTCAGCTTCGTGCTGCACGTGGAGCCGCGGGACTTCGGCAACTGGGCGAACCCGGACTACTACTTCGGCTACGACAACAAGCAGGTGCAGCAGCTCTACGCCGAGGCGATGGCCGAGACCGACCCCGACAAGTCGGCCGCGCTGCTCTCGCAGGCCGCGAAGATCGTCTCGGAGGATGACGCCGCGGACTGGCTGTACAACGGCGCGACCCTCACCGCGCTGCTGCCGATCGTGAAGGGCTTCCCGAAGGACTCGATCAACTCCCGGATCAACCTGCTCGGCGTCACGCGCGCCAAGGGCTGACCCGATCGTGCTCCGGTACACGCTCACACGAGGAGCCCTGCTGATCGCAGGGCTCCTCGTGTCGAGCGTGCTGATCTTCCTCACGCTGCGCGTCTTCCCCGGGGATGTCGCACAGCTGATCGCCGGAACGCAGGCGAGCCCCGCGCAGGTCGACGCCATCCGCGAATCGCTCGGCCTCGACCGCCCGCTGCCCGTCCAGTACGCGGAGTGGATCGGCGGCATCCTGCACGGCGACCTGGGCACCTCGCAGCTGAGCGGGGCATCCGTGGGCGCCGAGCTCGTGCAGAAGGCACAGGTGACCGTTCCGCTGGGACTGATGTCGCTGATGATCGCGCTGCTGATCGCGATTCCGTTCGGCATCGTCTCGGCCATGCTCCGCGGCCGCGCGGGCGGCACCGCGATGAACTTCACCGCACAGGCCGTTGCGGCTGTGCCGGTCATCTGGGCGGGGATGCTGCTGGTGCTGGTCTTCGCGCACGGACTTCACTGGCTCCCGGCGCAGGGCTTCCCGATCGCCGGTTGGGCCAAGCCCGGGAAGGCCTTCGAGTCGCTCATCCTGCCGGCCCTGACCATCGGCCTCGTCGAGGGCGCGATGCTCATGCGCTTCGTGCGCAGCGCCACACTGCAGGCCGCCGGCCAGGACTTCGTGCGCACCGCGGCTGCCAAGGGTCTCACCCGTCGTCGCGCGCTCGTGCAGCACGGCATCCCGGCCGTGGGCCTGTCCATCGTCACCGTGCTCGGACTGCAGGTCGCCGGCATCATCGTCGGCTCGGTCGTGATCGAGCAGCTGTTCACCCTGCCCGGCATCGGGCGGATGCTGGTGACGGACGTCGGCACCCGCGACCTGGTCAAGGTGCAGAGCGAGCTCCTCGTGCTGACCGGCTTCGTGCTGATCATCGGATTCCTCGTCGACCTCGTGCACCACGCGATCGACCCGCGGCAGCGGGAGGCGGAATGAACTGGCGCTCTCGGCTCTGGGCCTCCCGCATCGGTCGCTTCGCGGTCATCGTCGTCGCCGTGGTCGCGCTGACCGCGCTGATCTCACTGTTCTGGACGCCGTTCGACCCGCTGATCGGGAACGTCCGCGACCGCTGGGCCGCCCCGAGCTGGCCGCACCTGCTGGGCACCGACGGCACCGGGCGCGACATCCTCAGCCTCCTCATGGTCGGTGCTCGCACGACGGTGTTCGTCAGTGTCGGAGCGGGGATCGTGGCGACTCTGGTCGGCATCGCCCTCGCCGCGCTCGGCGCGCTCACCACCCGCTGGGTGCGCGAGACCGTCGCCGTGCTGGTCGACATCCTGATCGCGTTCCCGGTGCTGCTCATCGCGATGATGATCTCGGCGGTCTGGGGCGGGTCCCTGTGGGTCGTGGTGTTCTCGGTCGGGATCGGCTTCGGCGTGAACATCGCCCGCGTCACGCGCCCCGAGCTGCGCCGTGTGCAGCAGAGCGACTTCGTGCTCGCCGGCCGGGCGAACGGTCTCACGCCGGGCGAGAACCTCGTGCAGCACCTGCTGCCCAACGTCGCTCCGGTCTTCATCGTGCAGCTGTCCTGGTCGATGGCGGTCGCCGTGCTCGCGGAGGCCGGGCTGTCGTACCTGGGCTTCGGCGCGTCGGTCTCGCAGCCGTCCTGGGGCCTGCTGCTGGCCGACCTGCAGCGCTACATCGGTGTGCATCCGCTCTCGGTGCTCTGGCCGGGACTGGCCATCACGCTGACCGTGCTCGCCCTGAACCTGCTCGGCGACGCGCTGCGAGAGGCGACCGACCCGACGCTCTCCGCGCGCGGCTCGAAGCGCCGCGCCGCGGAGGCGCACGTGCCGGGGGTGGTGTCATGAGTCTGGTCGTGCAGGATCTCGTGATCGAGATCGACGGGCGCCGCGTCGTCGACGGCGTGTCCTTCGAGGTCGCGAACGGCGAGCGGCTCGGTCTGATCGGCGAGTCGGGCTCCGGCAAGTCGCTGACGGCTCTCGCCGTGATGGGACTGCTGCCCGAGGAGGCGTCGGCGAGCGGCAGCATCCGCTGGGACGGCGCCGAGCTGATCGACCTGCCGGACCGGAGGATGGCGCAGCTGCGCGGCGACCAGATCGGGATGGTGTTCCAGGAGCCGCGCACGGCCCTGAACCCGATCCGCACAGTGGGTCGGCAGATCGCCGAGGCGGTGCGGATCCACGAGCACATCCCGAAGTCCGAGGCGCGTCGGCGCGCGATCGACGCGGCCGCACAGGTGCGGCTGCCCGACCCGGAGAGCATCGTCGACAGGTATCCGCACCAGCTCTCCGGCGGTCAGCGGCAGCGCGTCGCGATCGCGATGGCGTTGGCGGCGAATCCCCGCCTGCTGATCGCTGACGAGCCGAC
>JAITUD010000171.1 GCA_031286555.1 Microbacterium sp.
GAGCCGTTGGTCGACCCGCGGTCCACGGCGAGCAGGCCGCGGCGGGTGGGCATGATCGCCAGGTGCGTCTTCGAGACCGAGCGGCTGTCGTCGGCGAGCGGCACCAGCTGCACGGAGCCTTCGCCGTCGGCCGGCTTCGGCGAGCGCCCGATCAGCACGGTCGCTCGCACCTCGATGCGCTCCCCCGTGTCGAGCACGAGCACCGCGCGCGGGACGGATGCCGCGGTGCCGCCGGTCGGCGTGCGAGCGGCAGCGGGAGCCGCAGGCTCTGCCGAGGCGGATGCGGGGACGGCGGATGCCGATGCAGTCGACGCACCGGATGCCGGAGCGTCGGGTGCCGGGGCGGCGGGCGGCGCCGCCTCGGGGGCGACCGTCTCGACCGGGATCAGCGTCTCGGCCGGAATGCGCGTCTCGCCGGACACCGGTGCCGCGATGACTGCGGGCGGCGCCGAGGCGGCTGGCGCAGGGGCGGAGGGCGCGGGCGCAGCCGCTGCACGGGTCGCGGGTGCGGCCGGTGCAGGAGCGGCGGGTGCGGCTTGCGCGGAAGCGGCCGGTGCAGGTGTGGGAGTCGCCGGGGCCGGAGCGGCGGCCGCGGGGGATGCACCCTCCGCCTGCGGCTTCAACGACGGCACGCCGGTGATCATCCCCATCGCCGCGGCCGTGCCTGCGGGTGCGAAGGGTGCGGGTGTCGGTGTCTGCGACGCACCCGAGGCCGGGGTCCATGCCGGAGCCGCTGCCGGAGCCGGCGCCTCGCCCTGTGGCGTGGCCAGTCCTCCGCCCGCCGATGGCGCGGCGGGTGCCGCGGCATCCGGCGTCGTGTTGAGCCGGCGGGCGCCGAGCACTCCGCCGGAGAAGCGCCCGGTCGGCACGTACTCGGCCGTGCCGGGGCGATCCACCGCGGTGGCGAGGGAGGGCAGCGGTGCCTTCGCCTCGTGCAGGATGACGGTCTGCTGCTTGCGCGCGATGCGCATCCGCTTGACGTCGTAGGGGTCCAGTCCCCTGCGCACGTCGATGCACCAGGTCGCCGCGACGAGGTCGGGCCAGCCGCGGCCGCGGCGCTCGGAGTCCAGGAACGGCGAGATCACGATCACCAGCAGTGGACCGATCAGGGGAATCAGGAACGACGCACCGAGGATCAGATATCGCACGACCGCACCGCGCCAGAAGCCCGGTCGCTCCAGCGTGCGCACGTTCACCGAGCGGATGCCGAAGATCGCCTTGCCCAGGGTCACGCCCTTGCGGCCGTGCAGGATCAGCTGCACCAGCGTGTACGCCGTGATCAGCACGTTCGAGGCGATCACGGCGACGAGCAGCCAGATCAGGTCGCCGCGCTTCCCGAAGGCCGCGCCGTCGAACGTTCCTGCCGCGATGGACGCCGCGATCGGCGTGAGCACGAGGGTCGCCGGCAGAGCCAGCAGCACGGCGAGCACGATCTCGGTGAGGGTCGACAGCACCCGCATCCCGCTCCGCGCCGGCACGAGGCCGAGCGCCTTCGCGTAGCCCGGATCCGGGCGCCCCTGCGCGTCGAGTCCCTCGATCGCCTTCTCTCCGCTGTCGACCTCCCAGATCATTCCGCGTCGTTCTCCGATTCCGTCTCGTGATCCTGGTCGAGCAGCGGCAGGTCCTCGCGGGTCACCAGACGCGAGGTGACCGCATACTCGACCAGCCGCGCACGGCGGTTGGTGGCGCCGGAGCGCACGCCGCCGCGCATGCCGGGCACGCCGATGCGGTCGAACTTGTCACACACGTTGTCGAGCTTGCGGTTGAACCGCGTCACGGTCCAGCCCAGCCGCTCGGCCGCGGCGGCCGATGAGGGGATGGCGCTCATCCCGGTGCCGTCGCGGCGCAGCATCGGCTCGGCCAGCGCCACCACCAGCAGCTTCTGGCTGAGCGTGAGCGGCACCTCGCCGATCGTGGAGTCGCCGTCCAGGAACTCCTGACGCACCGGACGGAACTTCGGCTGCGCGGCGTGCACCACCAGCTCGTACGTCGTCGGGCCCGCCGAGAACACGATCGTCGTGCGCGCGAAGACCAGCGGCAGCCGGGCACCCGGCGACAGCCAGGCCTGTACGCCGCCGGACGCGTCCGTGACCGATGCGGACAGGCGCGTGCCGACGTTCGCCAGCCACCACAGGCCCTGCTCCTCGGAGATGTCGAGGAAGTGCCGATGCAGGAACAGGTTGTCGTCGATCGCGAGGTCGCCTTCGCGACCGACCGTGAAGCGGCCGCCGGCGAGCACTGGGAAGTACTCGCCCGCGAACTCGACCGTGACCTGTCCGGGTGAGGCCGGCTTCACGATCGGCAGCGCGTCGGTCTGCGGCTGCTCATCGGTCATTGCGTGCACCCCCGGACGGGGTCGGAGCTCCGCCCCTTGTCGCGGCGCAGGATCACCTCGATGCAGGTGCGCCCCGATTCTGCGGGCACTGTCGCGGTGGGCTCGTCGGTGCGCACCGAATCCCCTGCGCCGTCCAGCGTCACGGGCACCCAGATGTACGAATCGCCGTCCTTCGGATCGGGGTTCGTCCAGGTGAACACGACCTTGTCGCCCTGTTGCACCGCCTTCACCTCGTCGACCGGCGGCACGTAGTTCGGAAGGGGGTTCGGGGGGACCGGAGCCGGATCACTGCGCGTCGGCGTCGGCGCGGCCTGGTTGAGCAGCGGGCCGCCCACGAACCACGCCCCGCCGATGATCGCCACCAGCAGCACGGCGGATGCCGCGATCCAGCCCCACGTCGGCATGCCGCGGCGCGCCTGCTGCGGCTCACCGGAGGGCGACGCGGGCTCGGCCACGGTCGCGGGCTGCGGCTGCTGCGGCGGCGTGGGCGCGTCCGGCGTCAGCACCCGCGGAGCGCGCAGCATGGTGCGGTCGTCGTCCTCGTCGTCCGGGACGACGGGTGCGGCATCCGCCGGCCTGGCGCGCTGCACCGTGGCCTCCAGCGCCGACGCGTGCGGAGCGGGTGCGGAGGTGAATGCGGGAGTACCCGCCGGCACGTCGCCGAGCGAGATCGCGGGGGCCGGGTGCTTGCGCTCCGTCGTCGCCGACGGACGCGTCGGGTCGATGCTGACGATCTCGCGCACCCGGGTCAGACCGTCATCGTCCTCCTCGACCCCGCCGTCGTGCGGCTGGTCGTCGACGATGTCGACCGGGGTGACCGAGTGCGAGAGCTCGATCTGGACCTTCTGCAGGGCGCGGGCGAAGGCGACCGCGCTCGGGTACCGATCGGCCGGGTTCTTCGCCATCGACTTCTCGAGAGCCGTCTGCAGGCTTCCGGGTGCATCGGCGCGGGCCAGCGACGGCAGCGGCGAACGCTCGATGCGCTCGATCAGATCGGCGCCGGAGTTGCGGCCGCCGGGCTGCTCGAACGGTGAGCGGCCGGTCAGCAGCGTGTAGACCGTGGCACCCAGCGCCCAGACATCCGACCGGGGCGTGGCCGACGGCGGGTCGGCGAAGGACTCGGGGGGCGACCACGGGATCGACATCCCGGTCGCCTCGCCGACCCCCTGGGTCGTCGAGGCGATGCCGAAGTCGGTCAGCGCAGGGCGGTTGTACTCGGTGACCAGGATGTTGGCCGGCTTGATGTCGCGGTGCAGCACGCCTGCGCGGTGCGCCGTCTCCACCGCGCCGGCGACCTGGATGCCGACGCGCAGCGCCTCGGCGACCGAGAAGCGCTCGCGGCGGGCGCGCAGCTGCAGGTTCGGCCGCGGGCAGTACTCCATCACGAGGTACGGACGTCCGTCGCCGGCGACCCCCGCCTGATAGATCGTGACGATCGCGGGATGCGTGGACAGCATCGCCATCACGTTCGCCTCGTCGGTGAACTCCTTCACCGCGCTGCCCGTGATGCGGTCGGCGAGCAGCACCTTCACCGCGACCTTGCGCCGCGGCATCTCCTGCTCGTACAGGAACACGTCGGCGAAGCCACCGGTGCCCAGCGGATCGAGGTAGGTGAACCCGGGCAGCGCCGGAGGCGCGGAGGGCGGACGGCTCACGGCAGCTCCTCGAACGTGATGGTCACCCCGTCGCCGAGGTCGACCGTGTCACCACTGACCACGACGTTCTGCTCACCCGGGTGCAGGCGCACCGGGTCTGCGCCGGTGCGCAGGAGCGTCGAGCCGTTCGTGGTGTGCAGGTCGATCACGACGCAGGCGCCGGCCTCGGGACGGATCTCGAGGTGGTTGCGCGAGATGTCCTGCTGCGGGCTGTCCACGGCGATCAGATGCGGCAGGTTGTCACCGCTGGCCCGCGTCGACCGCGGACGCCGTCCGATGATCACCGGGCGGTCGAGCTCGACGACCTGCCCGGTGGACATGCGGATGCGGCCGCGCCCGGAGGCCGGGACCTCGAGTGCTTCGGTTGCGGCATCCGGCGCGGCCGGAGCGGGCGGCGGCGGAGGCACCGCCCCCTCACCGCGCATGGCGCGCAGCTGCGCGAGCGAGATCGTCGCCCCGTCGTGGTCGCCGTCCGCCGGCGGCGCAGGCGGAGCGGGCGGCATCGGGGCCGCGAGCGACGCTGCGCTGACGATCGTGGACTCGACGTCCTCGTCGAGCGCGTCGGTGAGGCCGAGCGTCTGGAAGGGATCGGTCTGCGGAGCGGAGTCGGGCTCGGGCTCGGGCTCGGGTTCCGGCTCGACGAGGGGCTCCGGCTCGGCCTCGGGCTCCGGCTCGAGGACGGGCTCCGGCTCCGGCTCGGGTTCGGGCTCCGGTTCGGGCTCCGGCACGACGACCTGCTCCGATTCGAGGACGGGCTCCGGCACGACGACCGGTGCGGCCTCGACGACGGGCTCCGCGATCGGCTCCGGCTCGACGGCTGCCGACGGGAGCGGCGCGACCGCGGCATCCTCCCGG
>JAITUD010000267.1 GCA_031286555.1 Microbacterium sp.
TGGATTCTCCTTGTTTGAAAAGTTTGTGGAGCGGAATCCGCTCATCGGGCACAACAGCGAGGCGCCGCGGAATGTTCCCGGGCTCAGACCGCTACGGTCTCCGCCACCGGGGCGCCGTCAGCGAGGTCTGCGAGGAAGTGCTCGGCATCCAGCGCGGCGATGGTGCCGGTGCCCGCCGCGGTGATCGCCTGACGGTAGGTCGGGTCGATCACGTCGCCGGCGGCGAAGACGCCGCGCTGCGAGGTGCGCGACGAACGGCCGTCGACCCAGATCGTCCCCTCGGACGTCAGGTCGAGCTTGCCGTGCACCAGGTGCGTGCGCGGGTCGTTGCCGATCGCGATGAACAGGCCGTCGAGGGCCAGGTCGCTGACCGAGCCGTCGACCGTGGAGCGCAGTCGCACGCCGGTGGTCTCGGCATCGCCGAGGATCTCCTCGACCTCGCTGTTCCACACGAACTCGATCTTCTCGTTCGCGAACGCGCGCTCCTGCATGATCTTGGATGCCCGCAGCGAGTCCTTGCGGTGGATGACGTAGACTTTCGACGCGAAGCGCGTCAGGAACGTCGCCTCCTCCATCGCCGAGTCGCCGCCGCCGACGACGGCGATCGTGCGCTCACGGAAGAAGAAGCCGTCGCAGGTGGCGCACCACGAGACGCCGTGGCCGGAGAGCCGCTCCTCGCCCTCGACGCCCAGCTTGCGATAGGCGGAGCCGGTGGCGTAGATCACCGAGGATGCCTCGTGCTCGGCGCCGCTGCCCAGGACGACCTTCTTGACAGGGCCGTCGAGCTCGAGCGAGACCACGTCGTCGTAGAGCACCTCGGTGCCGAACTTCTCGGCCTGCTCCTGGAACTTGGCCATCAGCTCGGGACCCTGGATGCCCTCCGGGAAGCCGGGGAAGTTCTCGACCTCGGTGGTGTTCATCAGCTCTCCGCCGACCTCGACCGAGCTGGCGACCAGCAGCGGCTCGAGGTTCGCGCGCGCCGCGTAGATGGCGGCGGTGAACCCGGCGGGGCCGGAGCCGATGATGATGACCTGACGCATGTGCTCTCCCTTGTGACCGCGAACAGCGCAGTCATTTGACTGAACCAATGGTAACCGCGGCGCATTCCCGAGGGCCGAGCGATCGCCGAGCGATCACCTCGAGGGCAGGAACCTCTTCATGAGGCCCTTGGCGACCTGCACTTCGGGTGCCCGCAGCAGCGCCAGCGCGGCGACGTACACGATCACCACGACCACGGCGATGATGCCGGAGCCGATGACGCCGAGGATCTTGTCGGCCGTCGTCCAGCCGCTGACACCGCCGAGCAGCAGGAAGACGCCCCAGCCGGCGGCCGCGGCCGGAACAGCGGCGATGAGGAAGCGGACCAGGGCGGCCATCCAGCGCCGTGCGCCCAGCAGGCCGAGCCGACGACGCAGCAGCAGCGTCGCGACGATCGTCTGCACGATCCCGGAGAACGACTGCCCGAGCGCCACGGCGGCGGCGAGGAGCGTGATCGGCAGCACCTCCGTCGCCGACAGCCACCACGCGATGGTGGCCGTCAGCGCGATGAGCACGCACTGCAGCAGGGTGAAGAAGAACGGCGTCCTGGTGTCGCCGTAGGCATAGAAGGTGCGCTGCACGATGAACAGCACGGCCAGCGGCAGCAGCCCCACCAGGTAGCAGACCAGCACGACGGCCGCGTCAACGGCATCCGACGACGAGTTCGTGAACACGCGCGACGCCGGGACGGCGGCGGCCAGGACAGCCGCCAGTGCGCCGATCAGGAAGAACCCGAGAGTGCGGATGCTGCGCGAGATGTCGGCGCGCACGTCGGCGTCACGGCCCGCATGCGCATGCTCGGACAACTGGGTGAAGTAGGGGGTGCCGATCGAGTGCACGATGATCGAGTACGGCAGCATGAAGATCAGCCAGGCGTTGTTCATGACCGTGACGGCGGCGCCCTCGCCGGAGGCCGCGTTGGCGACCCAGTTCTGGTAGAAGCCGGCGGCCATGCTGGAGAGCGCCATGAGCAGCGTCCAGCTGGCGACGCGGCCGACGTTGCCGAGACCCACACCCCGCCAGCGGAAGTCGACCTTGAGCGCGAGCCCCGTCTTGCGCCAGAACAGCAGCAGGATTCCGGCCTGCACCGCGATCCCGGCGGTCGCCGTGCCGCCGAGCCACGCCACCATGTCGGGCGTCCAGTCGGCGACGTTGGTCAGGTTCTCGCCGAAGACGGCTCCGATCACGAGGAACCCGATGATCGAGATGATGTTGTTCGCCACCGGCGCCCAGGTGAACGGCCCGAAGATCCTGCGAGCGTTGAGCGTCTCGCCGACCAGGGCGTAGAGGCCGTAGAACAGGATCTGCGGCAGGCACCAGTACGCGAACGCGGTCGCGAGCGCGAGTTGCGCGACGTTGTCGTCTCTGAGCTGCAGCGAGACCAGCCAGGGAGCGGCGATCATCGCGATGCCCGTCGCCGCCACCAGCACCACCGTGCCGAGCGTGAACAGCTTCGAGATGAACGCGTTGCCGCCGTCGGACTGCGTGCTCGCGCGCACGATCTGCGGCACGATCACAGCGGTCAGCACCCCGACCGAGATCAGGTTGAAGACGCTGTTGGGCAGCTGGTTGGCGATGGCGAACGCATCGGCCGCAGCCGACGCGTTCGAGCCGATGACACCGACCAGGACGATCGTGCGCACCAGTCCGGTGACGCGGGAGACCAGCGTCCCGGCCCCGAGGATGGCGCTGGCGCGGCCGAGACTGCTGCTCACTCCGACTCCTTCTCGGATGCCGGTCCTGAGGCATCCGTGTCTGCGGCATCCTGTTCCGGTCCCGCGCCTGCGCGCCTGCGGCGGCGCAGGGTGCGCCAGACGCCGACGCCGAGCAGCACCACGATCACGCCGCCGAGGATGCCGAGCCCGATGCCCTCCCAGTCGGCGCGGACCGTCACGGTGGCCGATGTGGGCGAGCCGATCGCCACTCCGGTCGGACTGGTGAGCCGGAACTGCACCTCGAGTTCGCCGCTGCCCACGCGCGCCTCGACGGGAACCGTGACTCGGGTGTTGCTCGCGGGGCCGGCCACGATCGTGGTCTGCTCCTGCACGCTGAGACGCGGATCGGAGGGCTCGGTGTAGAGCGTGAGGTTCACCGGCCAGGGCAGGTCGTTGCGGATCCACACCGGCAGCGGTGCGGCGGAGGAGAACAGCTGCACCGGGCCGGGATCCTGGACGCCGACCGCACCCAGGGTCTCGACCGTCGCGGAGCGGTGTGCGATCACCTGCTTGGGGAACGACTTCTCGCTGACGCCGACGCCGATGATGCGCAGCACCTGCGTGCGCTCCGGAGCGAGCAGCACGAGCGGCTGCTCGAGGATCGTGGAGAAGGACCGCAGCCGGGTCTCGTCGTCGAGCATCGCCTGCAGGGATGTCGCGCGGCCCTGCTCGGGGGTGGCGGTGCTCTCCACCTGGGCGGGCGTCGCGTCGCGCATGCCGGCAAGGCCCGTGGGCGAGGTGGAGACGGCCGCGAGTGCGGCGTGCAGGTTCTCGGCCGTGCGCTTCTCGGAGCGATCCAGCCCGATCAGCAGCGGGCGGTTCGGTGTCGCGGCCGCGGCGAGGAAGAGCTGTCCCTGGGCCGCCGCGATCCCGGCGTCGCGGGCCGTCGTGTCGTCGGCGATGACCGCGGCGGAGAGACGACGGGAGATCGCGTCGTCGACGACCAGAACGTCGTGCCCGTCCGCGGTCGCCCGTGCACCGGCGGAGCCCGTGAGCACGCTGTCGGGCAGCACGGTGAGCGCGTCCTCGCCCAGGTATCGGCTGAACGTCGCCAGGTCGGCGTCGGTCACGTCGCTGCGCGGCCACAGGATGCCGGGAGTCGCGCCGTGCACCTCGGTGAGGGCCGTGTTGTCGGGCAGCGCCGGCTCGATCTGATCCGGCGTCGGCGTGGGTGTCGGCGTGGGGGCGGAGGTGGCGAAGTCCGAGCTCTTGATCAGACCGGTCAGGTCGGCGGGGCCCAGCAGGTCGTTGAGCTTCGCATGCGCCTGGGTCGCGGCATCCGCATCGCCGAACTGCAGCGCGAAGCGATCATTGGGCAGCGCATCGAGGCGGTTGAGCCAGTCGGTGGCGCTCGCGGGCGCGGAAGTCCCGAGCACGCGGATGGCGGCGGGGATGGACGGGTCGATCGCGAGGATCGCACCGGTGGCCGCCACGCCGTCGAGCTGCGCGGTGAGTGCCCCGGTCGGCGCGGTGAGGTCGGCGAGCTCGTTCGCCGTGAGCAGGCTGCCGTTCTTCGGAGTGGCGGTGATCGGCACGAGCACACTGACCGCGGCGGGCTTCGCCGCCTGGATGACGACCACGCTGCCGGCGCTCGGGTTCCAGGAGCGCAGACCGTCGCCGGTCCCCGTCGTCGCATTGCTGAGCGTGGCCCGCAGCGGGTACACACCGGGTGCGAGTCCGGTGAGCGCGCCGGCGGGCACCTCGATCCCGGTCACACCGATGTCCTGCGCGCGCACGGCCTCGGTCGGCTGCGCGGCGATCGTCTCGAACACGCCGGGTGCGGTGCCGTCGTCGAGCCAGGAGTCCAGCGCGCCCGAATCGGTGAGCGCCGTGCGATCGATCGCCAGGGTCAGCAGGCCCTCGGTGAGGCGGTCCGGAGTGTCGTTGTGCAGCGAGACGCCCGCACTGAGCGGGGCATCGGGCAGGATCGCGCCCGAGGGAGCGACCTCGACGGAGACGGTCGGATCCGGTTCGTCGTCGGCGGCGGAGGCCGGGGTCACGGCGGCGGGGAAGGTGAGGACGGACGTCACGATCGCGACCGCGCCGAGTCGCCCGAGCAGCCGCCGTGCGCGCGCGCGGAGGCCGGGAGTGGGGGAGGTCGCGGTCATAGGATCTTCCTGGAACGCCGACGGCGCCCGTGAGTGTACTGTCCCTGATTCTAGAGCGACCGGTTTCGGGAACACTGAAGGCGCGGGGGCCACCGGCCCCCGCGCCTTCGGCGACGGTGCTCAGACCGCGGGTGCGCGTCCGAGTGCCGCAGGCGCCGTCGCGATCCGGCGCAGCGCCCATCCGAACAGGATGGAGAGCACGCCGATCCCCATCGCGAACGCGGCCACACCGAACGAGACCACCGAGGTGAACAGCGACGCGCGCAGGAACGAGGCGTTCATCAGCGTGGCGCGCAGCGGGTCGTCCATGTCGAGCTCCGCGTAGGTCTTGCCGTCAGACATCTCGAGGGCGTGGTGCTGGATGATGTCGGCCTGCACGTAGGCGGTGAAGGGACCGGCGACCTGCTGGCCCTGGAACGCCATCGCGTCGTCGGGCACCGTGATGTTCTCGGCGCGCAACTGGGTCGACACGACGACCCAGACGACGATCCCGGCCACGATGAGCAGGATGCCGGCGAGGATGCCCAGCACGCCGATGACCTTGACGGAGCCGAGCCGTCGGGCGGGGACTTCGGGGGAGCGGTCGGAAGAGTCGACGACCTGATCGGACATTTCGTGCCTCCAGAGGGGGAAGGAATGCTGTCGCGGCCAGCGTACTCAGCGGTCAGCGGATATCCCGGGCGATCGACCGAGAAAATACCGAAGCGCGTAGAGTGACGGCCGTGCATCTCCCCCCTCGCCCCGAACCGCAGCTCGCACGCGCTCTCGCCGCCGACCTGGATGCGGCGGATTTCCGCTCCGACCCGCTGCGGCGGCTGTGGGGTGAGGAGGCCGACGACGCGCTGGCGCGCGGACTTCGCGAGCCGATCCTGCGCGCGCTCGGTGACGCCGACAGTCCCCTCGCGACGCTGGGCCGGTTCTTCGTGCTCGGGATGCCGCAGCCGGCGGCTGCGGTGGAGCGGGCGCTGCCGCGCCTCGGACTCTCGGGACTGGCATCCCTCGGTCTCGGCGCCGCCGACGGTGACGACGTGCGGCCCGAGGTGCTGTTGCGGCCGCAGTCGTTCGTCGACCTCGACGGGGTGGGCGAGTGGTGGATCGCGAGCGACCTCGACGAGGTCGCGCTCGGCACGGCCCTGCCCGCCGACCACGTGCTCGGTGTGGGCGGGGCATCCCGCACGCTCGCCGAGCTCGTCATCCCCGCGCCTGTCGAGCGCGCCCTCGATCTCGGCACGGGATGCGGCATCCAGGCGCTGCTCGTCGCCCGGCACGCCGGACGGGTGGTCGCCACCGACATCTCGGAGCGGGCGCTCGCCTTCGGCGAGCTGAACGCCTTGCTGAACGGCGTCGCGAACATCGAGTTCCGGCTGGGCAGCATGTTCGAGCCGGTCGCGGGCGAGGCGTTCGACCTGATCGTGTCGAACCCTCCGTTCGTGATCACCCCGCGCGCCCAGGGGGTGCCGGAATACGAGTATCGCGACGGCGGGCTCATCGGCGACGCGCTCGTGGAGCGCTTCCTGCGCGCCGCGCCGGCGCATCTCACCCCCGGCGGGGTGGCGCAGCTGCTCGGCAACTGGGAGTCGCGCGGACGCTCCGGACTGGAGCGGGTGGAGTCCTGGATCCCGGATGAGCTGGATGCCTGGGTGATCGAGCGCGAGACGCTCACGCCGCTCGGCTACGCCGAGCTGTGGATCCGTGACGG
>JAITUD010000175.1 GCA_031286555.1 Microbacterium sp.
GAACCGCTGCTGCAGCCGGCGAGCGCCAGCGAGGTCAGAACGGTGATCGCGCCGAAGGCCGCGATGCTCCTCTTGTTCACCGTCATTGGTGGTGTGCCTCTCTCGATGCGTGGCCTGCAAAACTGCAAGCGCTTACAGTATGCCTGGAAGGAGCCATCCCGCGCAATGCCCGAAGGTGCCGATATAGAGCTGTGACCTTGCAGTCCTCAGATTCCGTTTCATGGAAGCGCTTCCAGAACGGATGCCGCAGAGCCGCACTCGTTACACTGGGCGGCATGGCTGACTCTTCATTCGACATCGTCTCCAAGGTGGATCACCAGGAGGCGGAAAACGCCGTGAACCAGGCCCGCAAGGAGATCGAGCAGCGCTACGACTTCAAGGGCACCGACGCCTCGGTCGCCTGGAGCGGCGAGCAGATCCTGATCAAGGCGAACTCCGAGGAGCGCGCGAAGGCCGTCCTCGACGTGCTGCAGTCCAAGCTCATCAAGCGCGGCATCTCGCTGAAGAGCCTCGACTCCGGCGAGCCCTTCGCCAGCGGCAAGGAGTATCGCATCGCCTCGTCGCTCAAGGACGGCATCTCGAGCGAGAACGCGAAGAAGATCGGCAAGATCATCCGCGACGAGGGCCCCAAGGGCGTGAAGAGCCAGATCCAGGGCGACGAGCTGCGCGTGCAGTCCAAGAGCCGCGACGACCTGCAGGCCGTGATCGCCCTGCTCAAGGGCAGCGACCTCGACATCGACCTGCAGTTCATCAACTACCGCTGACGCACCTCTGGCGCTCTCGCCGCGCAGCCGATACTGTTCGGCCATGGACGAGACACGCATTCCCCGAGCCAGCCGGGGTCTTCGTATCGGCGCCTGGATCCTCGCGCTGGTGATCGGCGCGGGGGCCGGCCTCGGCTTCGGGTTCGTGTTTCAGGATGCCTGGGCGGGAGTCATCATCGGCGTGGCATCCGCCGTTCTGGTCGTGCTCGCCATCGTGCTCGGCGCACGCCGCTCCGGCCCCGGAACGGTCGAGGGCGCCCCGCCGTGGACCGGTGACGCGGCCGTGCGGAACGGGCAGAGCACCGGTTCGCGCTGAGGATCAGGGCTGCCGCGTCGCAGCATCCCATCCCGTGACCCACTGCGCCAGCCGGGCGTAGGCGTCCTCGCGCGCCTCGTGGCGCGAGAGGAACACGTCGTGCAGGGCGCCGTCGATGCGTGCCACCGTGACCGAGGGGCCGAGCTTCAGCGCGGCACGGGCGATGTCGTCGACCCACAGCACGGTGTCGGCGCGGGTCAGCTCGTCCGACCACGTCGTCGGCATCGCGCTGCGCGCGGAGAGCAGGACGAGCACCGGCGCCTCGATCCGCACTCCGGCGGCGATCTGCGCGTGTCCGGTGAGGATCGCGTTCAGCCAGCCGGCGTACACCGTCATGGTCTGCTCCGGCCTCCAGTCCAGATTCACGTCCATCGGGTCGGCGGGGTCCGCGACCTCCTTCTGCGCCCTGGTGTAGAACCCGAGATCGACCTGCGGCGCCTTCTCGAGGGGCCAGTACTTCGCCTGCACGCCGACCAGCGGCGCGATCGTCTGGCGCTGGAACCGCGGCAGCTGGAACTCCAGCCACGGACTGTTCAGAACCAGCCCGGCCGCCTCGCCCGGATGCCGATCGGCCCACAGGCTGAGGATCAGCCCGCCCGTGGAATGACCGAAGAGCATGAGCCGACGCGACGCGGCATCCGCTCCCTCTCTGATGACCGCGAGAGCGGCGGCGATGTCCTCGTCGTAGGTCGACAGATCGTCGATGTAGCCCGGCGTCTGGCCGGGCCGCAGGCTGCGGCCGTACTTGCGCAGGTCGAGCGCGAAGAAGCGCGCGCCGCGCGCGGTCCAGAACCTCGCCAGCCGCTTCTGGAAGAAGTAGTCCGACCAGCCGTGCACGTACAGCACGTCGACGTCGGCCAGCGGGAGCGACGGCACGGGTGCCGGACGGATGCCGCGCAACCGCTGCCAGAACGTCGGTGCGGGGGCGGGCTCCGGAGCATCCGGCAGTGCGCGCACGAGCGTCGCGACGACCTCGCCCTCGTCGTCACGACCGAGCGGCAGCGTCTGCTGGACGAACTCGTCGCCCAGGATGTCCGGCGTCCACTCCCCCATGGGGTCAGACTAGTCGCGCGAGACGCGGACCATCTCGTCGCGGGGCACGACCTTGACGCGGGCACGACCCTCCGGCTCGCCCAGCGCGATCTCGTGCGCGTCCAGGCGGTGCCAGCCGTCCAGGTCGGTCCACAGCACGCCGCGCTCCTGCAGCAGAGCCGGGATCGCGTCCTCGCCCGGGACCTCGGGCTGCCACCACGACCCCTGGTCGTTGATGAGGTGCCGCACGGTCTCCATCGCGTCGGACTTGGTGTGCCCGATCAGGCCGACCGGACCGCGCTTGATCCATCCCGTGGCGTAGATGCCGGGCACGCGCTGGTTGGACTTGTTCTCCAGCACCTGGCCCTCGCGGTTCGGGATGACGCCGTGCTTCTTGTCGAAGGGCACGTCGGGCAGCGGCGAGCCGAAGTAGCCGATCGCGCGGTACAGCGCCTGCATCGGCACCTCGCGCATCTCGCCGGTGCCGACCGCACCGCCCGCGCCGTCCGACTTGGTGCGCTCGTAGACCAGCGCCGCGACGCGGCCCTGCTCGTCCTTGCGCACCTCGACGGGCCTGGCCCAGAAGTGCATGTGCAGCCGGCGCGATGCCGTGCCACCCGCGTTGTTCACCGAGTCGAGCTTGCGCCAGGACTGCAGGATGCGGTCGATCACCATGACCTGCTTGTTGCTGGCCACGGCGTCCTTCGAGGCCTCGTCGTAGTCGAAGTCCTCGTCGTAGACGACCATGTCGACATCGCGCAGCTCGCCGAGCTCACGCAGCTCGAGCGGCGTGAACTTCACCTGCGCGGGGCCGCGACGGCCGAACACGTGCACGTCGGTGACTGCACTGCCCTTCATGCCCTCGTAGACGTTGCGCGGCACCTCGGTGACCAGCAGGTCCTCGGCGTGCTTGGCGAGCATTCGCGACACGTCGAGAGCGACGTTGCCGTTGCCGATCACACCGACGGATGCCGCATCCAGCGGCCACTCCCGCGGAACGTCGGGGTGCCCGTCGAACCAGCTCACGTAGTCGGCGGCGCCGTAGGAGCCGAGCGCGTCGATGCCGGGGATGTCGAGCGAGGTGTCGCGGACGGCGCCGGTGGCGAAGATCACCGCGTTGTAGTGCCGCTTCAGGTCGTCGAGCGTGATGTCCTCGCCGAAGCGCACGTTGCCGAACAGACGGATGTCGCCGCGGTCGAGCACGTCGCGCAGGGCGTTGATGATGCCCTTGATGCGCGGGTGGTCGGGGGCGACGCCGTAGCGCACCAGGCCGTACGGCGCGGGGAGCTGCTCGAACAGGTCGATCGACACGTCGAACTTGCGCTCCGCCTTCAGCAGGAGGTCGGCGGCGTAGATGCCTGCCGGGCCTGCGCCGACGATAGCCAGCCTGAGCTTGGTCATGAGGGTCCTTCCGTGAGGTCGGTTTCAGGTGCCTGCGAGCCGGATGCCGCTCAGCGCGAGCGTTCCGCGAGGCTCTCCGCGAATCGGGTGAGCGCGTCCCGCACCGGCCCCTTGGGCAGACTGTCGAGCTGGGCGATCGCCTCGTCCGTCCAGGACTGCGCAAGAGCGAGCGTGCGCTTCGTGGCCGAGTGGTCGCGGAGCTCGGCGAGCGGTCCGTCCAGCAGCGCGGCGTCCTCGCCCTCGGCGATGCGGGCGACGCCCTCGTCGATGCGGTGCGCGAGATCGCCGGAGTCCTCCTGCTGCAGCAGCAGGAGCGGCATGGTCGGCACACCGGCGCGCAGATCGGTGCCGGGCACCTTGCCGGTGTCCGCCGGGTTCGCGGACAGGTCGATCACGTCGTCGAGCAGCTGGAAGGCGACACCGATCTTCTCGCCGAAGACGCGCATCGGCTCCTCGTACTGGGCCGGGGCGTTCGAGAAGATCACGCCGCCCTGGGTCGCTGCGGCGATCAGCGAGCCGGTCTTGTCGGAGAGCACCTGCAGGTAGAACTCGATCGGATCGTCGCCCGGCTGAGGCCCCACGGTCTCGTGCAGCTGACCGAGCACGAGTCGCTCGAAGGTGTCGGACTGCAGCCGGATGGCGCGGTCGCCGTGGTGCGACATGAGCTGGCTGGCGCGCGAGAACAGGATGTCGCCGGTGAGGATGGCGACGTTGTTTCCCCACACCTCGTGTGCGGACGGGACGCCGCGGCGCTTGTCCGCACCGTCCATGACGTCGTCGTGGTAGAGCGAGCCGAGGTGGGTGAGCTCCAGCGCCTTCGCGATGTCGATCACGGCGGGGATGTTGCCGTCGCCGAGCTGCGCGGTCAGCACCGTGAGGATCGGCCGGATGCGCTTGCCGCCCGCCTCGTACAGGTAGCGGCTGGCGGCGTCGGCGACCGAGTCGGTGGCCTTGAGGTCTTCGGCGAGGCCGGACTCGACGAGCTCGAGGCCCGCCTCGACCTCACGCGACAGACGGCGCGCTGAAGGCCCGAGGAACAGGCGGTCGCTGAAGCCCAGCAGGCTCGCAAGGCGCGTGCCCGGGGCGTCGGGGCTCGAAGTCACGCAGACCAGCCTACCTGCGATCCCTGTCACCGCCTTCCGGGCACGGCGGTGTCAGCCGTCACAGGCCGCGGTGCGCCCCGCCATCCCGATCGTTCCCGCCACAAGGCTGCGCACCGCCCCTGCGAAGAAGTCCGTGCTGATGTTCTGCGGCACGTCCTGGGCCGTGTGATAGTACGGCGTGCGGAAGTTCGCACCGTCCGTCGCGAAGGCGGCGGGGATGCCGCGCATGTGGAACGCCTCGTGGTCGGAGCGCGAGATGAAGCTCTCGGTCGCGGGCACCGTCTCGACCTCGACCTTCGCGCCGCCCGCCCATTCCGTGTTCGCGCGGTCGAAGATCTGCACCAGCTGCTCCGCATCCGGGTAGCCGAGGATGTTGAGGAAGTCCCCGATCCTGCCGTCCGCGTTCGGCGTCGTGCTCGCGTAGCCGAGCATCTCCGCGCTGACCATGCCGAACACGTCCCGGTGCTGGTGTCTGATCAGCTCGGTCGCCAGCACGGCGGAGCCGGCGTAGGGGCTTCCCTGCTCCTCGAACGGCACGCCCGCGACGACGACCGTCGCCGGCAGGCGAGCTCCAGCGAGGATGCGCGCCGTCTCCAGCATCCCGGCGATGCCGCTGGCGTCGTCGTCGGCGCCGGGAGACCCCGGCACGGTGTCGTAGTGCCCGGTCAGCACGAACACGCGATCGCTGCACTGCGTGCCCGGGATCTCGGCCCAGACCGTGGGCAGGGTGACGCCCTGCGCGGTCACGTCGATCTTCTTCGGTTCGAGCCCGGCATCCCGCAGCTGCGTCTCGACGTACTTCGCGGCCGCCGCCGCCTGCTCGGCGTTCGCGGACGGGTCGCGCGGGGTCTTCGCCAGCGCTCGCACGTCGGCCATGATCCGGTCGCCGTCCACGCCGGCGACGAGGGCCGCCGGATCGCCGCCGACGGAGTCGAGTGAGACGTCGACCGGCCCAGTGCTCGGCGCCGTGGGCGTCGGTGCGCTCCTGCTCGGGGCAGCGGTCGTCGGCTCGTCCGCGCCGCAGCCCGTCAGCAGAGCCGCGGCGAGCGCGACCGCCGCGGCGAGCACGGCGATCGACCGCATCGGCGCGAGAGACAGGTGGGCGATCGGCATCGGACTCCTCCGAACTGCTTCGGATCCGAATCATTCTGCCGTTCGGCCGGAGTCAGCGCAACGGGTTCTCCGTCGCCGCGGACAGCGCGGCGATCAGGTCCGCCAGCATCGCGCGGATGCCGGCGACGTCGAGGTCGCGGGAAGCCCGCTGCCAGACGACGTCGACGTCCCGGTGCGCGATCACCCGCACCTGCCTGCCCTTCTCGGTGATCTCCAGATCTGCCGACCGACCGTCCGCGCCGCGGCTGCGGGAGAGCAGACCGTCGTCGACGAGCCTGGTCAGATGGGCGGTCAGCGTCGAAGGCTTCGCCCCGATGTGCGCGGCGACCTCGGTGGGGGTCGTACGGCCCAGGGTCGCGACCAGGCTCAGCACCGCATAGCCGGTCGGGGTCAGCCCGGTGCCGCCCAGCGCTCCGCGCAGCATCGCCCCGACGGCCTCATCCGCACGGAGCACGTCGAAGAGCACACCGAGCTCAGGAGCGGACTCGGCGGGCATCGGACTCAGGCGACCGGCTTGCGGGCCCGGTGCAGCGCGACGATGCCGAAGGAGAGGTTGCGCCAGGCGACGTCGATCCAGCCCGCCTCGCGCAGCCAGGCGGCGAGGGTCTTCTGATCGGGCCACTCCTGGATCGACTCGTTCAGGTAGTCGTAGGCCTCGCCGTTGGTGCCGGCCACGCGGGCGACGCGCGGCAGCACCTGCGAGTTGTAGAAGCCGAAGAACGCGCGGAAGAGCGGGGACGGCGGCGTGGAGAACTCATTGATCACCAGACGCCCACCGGGCTTGGTCACCCGGAACAGCTCCGCGATCGCCTTCTTCGGGTCCTGCACGTTGCGCAGGCTGTACGACATGGTCACCGCATCGAACTCGGCGTCGCCGAAGGGCAGGTCGGTGGCGTTCGCCTCGACGAAGCTGAGGTTCGGCAGGTCGCCGTGCCTGCGCTCGCCCTCGGCCAGCATCCCGGGCGAGAAGTCGGCGGCGACGACGTCGGCACCGCTCGCGGCGAGCGAAGCCGAGGATGATGCCGTGCCGGCGCCGAGATCGAGGATCCGCTCGCCCTTGCGGGGCGCGACGGCCCTCGTGGTGGCTGCGCGCCAGAGCGCGTCGTTGCCGACGGTCATCACGGTGTTGGTGCGGTCGTAGCCGGCGGCGACCTGGTCGAACATCCCGCTGACGCGGGCCGGGTCCTTGCCGAGGTCGGCGCGGTTGGGCTCTGCGGTCATCCCTCGATCCTACGGGGCCGCACCTGTGCGGTCGTAGACTCGGCCGGGTGAGTGCACAGCGTCCTGAACCCGGCCAGACGATGATCTTCCAGTGGCGCAAGTGGGACGGCTCAGAACACTGGGGCGGCGAGGGCGTGTACCTCGGCGCCGATCAGTGGGGCGACTGGATCGGTCAACCGGTCGGCTGGGCCAGTTCCCGCCCCGGCAGGTCGTTCGTCGCGGAGAGTCCGAACGTCACGCTCGTGCCGCGGGATGCCGCCGACTACGCGCTCACCGTGCACCGTGGGCATCCTCGTGCGATGCGCATCTACATCGACCTCGCCTGGGACGTGCGCTGGTCGGACGACGACCCGCTGCTCGCCACCGCGATCGACATGGACCTCGACGTGGTGCGGCACCTCGACGAGCGCGGCACCCGCACCGTCGACCAGGACGAGTGGGAGGAGCACAGCGCGCAGTTCGCGTACCCGGCCGACGTCGTGACACACCTCGAGGCCCGCGCCGCCGAGCTCGAGACGCAGGTGCGCGCACAGCAGGCCCCATTCGACGACGCGACGGCGGATGCCTGGATCGACAGGCTCGTCGCGCTGGGGCTGGACCGCCCGCTGGCGTGAATCGAGGGGCCGACCCCGCGCGAATAGACTGATCGGGTGACTACCCGACTGGTCGTGCAGACCCGAGAGATCGACCCGGTCGAGGATCTGCTCGCGTACGCGGACCCCGACAGGCCCGTCGCCTGGTTGCGCCGCGGCGACGGCATGGTCGCAGCCGGGCACCGGCATCTGGTCACGATCCGGGTGCCCGCCGGAGCAGGGCCGAGCCGCGCCGCCCTGATGGCGCAGGCATGGCGCGAGCTGGCATCCGCCGCCGAGATCGACGACGAGGTCGGCCTGCCGGGCACCGGTCTGATGGGCTTCGGTGCACTGACCTTCGACGAGGACTCGGCTCGCGACGCCGTCCTGATCGTTCCCGAGACGATCATCGGGCGCCGCGACGGACGCGGCTGGATCACCCGCATCCGCGGCGTCGAAGACGGCGCCCCCGCCGACGTCGCTCCGCGCGAATACGGACCGCACTGGGCAGGGACGCTCGGCCCTGGCGCGCAGACCCCGGACGGCTACCAGGAATCCGTGCGCCGCGCTGTCGCCGAGATCACCGCGGGTGACTACGAGAAGGTCGTGCTGGCGCGGGAGCTCACGGGCACCGTCCCGGTCGGTTCCGATCTGCGCCGGCTGGCGAGGGCGCTCTCGACCGGATATCCCGACACCTGGGCGTTCGCGGTCGACGGGCTGATCGGCGCGAGCCCCGAGACGCTGGTCACGGTGCAGGACGGCACGGTGACCGCGCGCGTGCTCGCCGGCACGATCGGCCGCGGCGCCGACGCGGACGCCGACACCGCGGCATCCGCTTTCCTCGCCTCCAGCACGAAGGACCTCGACGAGCACGAGTATGCCGTGCAGAGCCTGATCGCCGCGCTGCGTCCGCACGTGCGCGCGCTGGCGGCCGGCGAGCAGCCGTTCCTGCTGAAGCTGCCCAACCTGTTCCACCTCGCGACGGACGTCGAGGCGGA
>JAITUD010000339.1 GCA_031286555.1 Microbacterium sp.
CGCTGACTGAGCAGTGCGGCCGCGGCATCCGGAGCGCCGTAGACGACGAGCGTGAGCGGCACGCCGCGGGGCCCCTTCGCGTCGAGTGCGCGCGTGGCCCGCTGCATCGCGTCGATCGGTCCGGAGCCCGTGGCGGCGAGGACGCCGAAGCGGGACGCGTCCCAGGGAGGGGTGCCCGCCCCGGCCTGCGCCATCGCCTGATCTGCGGCGGCGATCGCCCAGTGCTGCACCGGGCTCAGCCGCCGTGCGAGCGCCGGCTCGAGGACGGATGCCGCGTCGAAGCCGCGCACTTGCCCGCCGATGCGCACCGGGAGGGCGTCGAACTCGGGAGAATCCAGGGCAGTGATCGCACTGCGACCGTCCACCACGGCGTCCCAGAGGGCGGGGACGTCGAGCCCACTCGGCGTGAGAGCCCCGAGCCCGGTGATGACGACGCGGCGGTTCATGTGCGCACCTCCACTGGTCGCCCCGCGGAGCGACGGAGGAGCGGAGACGAAACGTCGTGAGGTGCATGGCGGGCGCGGCGCGTTTCGTCTCGCTCGTTCCTCGCTCGCTCAACGACCGGGAAGGCAGCACTCACAGCCGCACCGCCGTCGAGTCCGGCGCGAGGATGACCTCTGCGGTCGTGCCGCGGCGGATCTTGCCGCCGGCGGTGCGGGGGAGCGCCGGCACGGTGTACCAGCGCCGGGGCACGAACTGCGGCGCGAGTCGTTCGCCGGCCCAGACGCGCAGTGCGTCCTTGTCCGCGTCGACCCCCTCGACCACGAGCGCCACGACTGCACCCAGGCGCGGATGAGGAAGCGCCACCGCGCACACGGCGCCGAGCCCCGGCATCCCGTCGAAGGCGCGCTCGACCTCGGGGAGCGAGACCTTGTGCCCACCCGTCACTGCAATGTCGCCGGCGCGCCCCAGCAGCATGAGTCGCCCGTCGACGACGCGGGCCTGGTCGTGCACGGTCGCCCAGCCGTCCGGCCCGCGCAGAACTTCCGAGGCGGTTCCGGCGAGGTATCCGTCCGAGCACGCGTCAGCCAGTACCCACAGCTCTCCGACCTCGCCGTCAGGAACTTGCGCTCCGACCTCGTCGCGCACGGAGATGCCGATGCCGGCATACACGTCGATGAGGGTGCCGTCGCCGCCGCGACTGTCGCCGATGAATCCGATCTCCGCTGCGCCGTAGTAGCTGATCAGCCGCACCCCGCGCAGCACGTCGGCGAGGCCGGTGCGGATCGAGACCGGCAGGTTCGCGCCTCCGGTCACCACGAGCTCCAGCCCGGCGAAGGCGGAGGGGTCGCGCCGCGCGGCATCCGTCAGCGCCTGCACGATCGCGGGAACCGCGACCACGCGTGTGATGCCCTCCTCGCGCACGCGCCCGGCGATCGCCGTCGGCTCGAACGTGTCGGCGAGATGCGCGCCACCGCCGGATGCCAGGCACTCGATCAGCGCGTACAGGGTGAGGCTGTACGAGAGCGGGCCGGGTGCAAGCGTCGCGACACCGGGCAACGGCTCGAGGTGCGCGCTCGAGATCGCGAAGTTCGCGCGGTACTGGGCCCGCGTCTTCAGGAAAGCCTTCGGGTCGCTGGTCGTGCCCGACGAGAACAGCAGCAGGAACGCCTCGTCTCCGTCGCGCACGGTGGGCGGATCTGCGGGCGCCGCTGCCGCCTCACGGGCGAGGAACCGCTCGAGGCCGATCACCGTGCCCTGCCACCCCTCCGCGGCGAGGGCGCCCGCGAGTTCGTCGGAATCGCTGATCACGACGCCGATGCCGGAGCGTACGACCACACGCACACGGTGCGCGAGCGGCCAGAGCGGATCGATCGTCGCCGACACCGCCCGATACCCGGCCAGTCCGGCGACGATGCGCGCGGCGTGGAACGACGAGTCGATGCTTACCGCGGTGATCGGGATGCCCCCGGTCTCGGGAGCCGGAACGACCGGATGCTCGCCGTGCAGCGCGTCGATGACGGCGAACGTCCGCCGCGACTGTTCGACAAGTTCGCCGTACGTGACTACCTGGTCAGGACCGGCGATCGCGATGCGCTCCGGGTGTGCTTGCGACACCTCGAGCACGGTCCGCGTGATCGGCACAGTGTCCTCCCCGGAAGGCGATCCAGTTCCGATCCAGTCTATGACCGCCGATCCCGCGCTCGGTCGTCGTCGCCGACGGTTGCCGCGCGCTCACGCATTGATGCGCTGGGAGCATCAATGCGTGAGCGCGTCGAAGTGCCTGGCTCACGCTTTGATGCCCGGGGAGCATCAATGGTTGAGCGTGCCCGATGTCGAACCAAGGCACGCGAATGCACACCGGAGGTCGCCGGGCTGCGGTGTGCGAGGCTCAGTCGATCGTGAGGGTCAGCACACCGGCATCCGCTCCGCCCTCGGCATCCGCCTCGATCCGGATGCCGGTGAGGTCGGCCACCACGAGATCCGGCGCGAAGGCGGCCGACGCCGCGCCCACGCCGACCACGCGCATCCCGGCCGCCCGCGCAGCGGCGATGCCGGCCTCGGAATCCTCGAAGACCAGGCAGTCTGCCGGGTCGACGCCGAGCCGGGACGCCCCGAGCAGGAACCCCTCCGGATGCGGCTTGGACGACGTGACGTTCTCGGCGGTGATGTGCAGGGCGGGGATCTGCAGCTGCGCCTCGTTCATCCGCGCCCGCATCAGGCGAACGTCGGCCGAGGTCACGATCGCGTGCGGATACGGCAGCAGGTCGTGCAGCAGCTCCTCGGCGCCTGGCACCGCCACGACGCCGGTCACGTCATCGGCCTCCGTGGCGAGCATGATGGCGTTCTCGGCGATGTTCTGCTCGTGCGGGCGGTCGGGCAGCAGGATCGCCATGCTCTCGTAGCCCTGCCGGCCGTGCACGACCTCGAGCACGCGCGCGGCGTCGAGGCCGTGCGGTCTCGCCCAGGCCAGCCAGGTCCGTTCGACGGCCGCGGTCGAGTCGACCAGCGTCCCGTCCATGTCGAGAAGCACGGCATGGATGCGGAAGGACTGGGTCATGTACACACCCTAACGGGGCATCCGAATCGGGTTTCTTAACATCTCGTGCGCATCCGACGATCTTGAGACCCGAATCCTCAGGGTCTGCGGTATACCGCCGCGTACCCTGGAATCACGGGACGGATCCGTCCCGATCCACCCCGCCGCCGTCCCACCCTCCGGCGCGCACGCATGCAAGGACGCAGATGAACGATTTCGCCGCCCGCCACGACGAATGGGCCTCGCGAGAGGAACTGGCCGAGCGGATGATCCCGCTCATCGGATCGCTCCGTCGTGAGCGCGACGTGGTGACGTCGCTGCACGGACACCGGCTGCTCGGCCTGTCGACCAAGGGACTGCTCGAGGTTCACGAGCGGGTCGCCCAGCTCGGCCACGGCCAACTGCGCGTCGAGGACACGCTCGCGGTGCTCGAGGGACTCCGCCGGCTGGATCCGGGCGCGTCGTCGATCGACGTCGCGCGCCTCGTCGAGGGCCACGCCGCCGACGACCGCGATCTCGACGAGTACCTCCGCGAGGTGCTCGCCCCGGCACTCGGCGCCGAGGCGGCGGAGCCGACGGATGTCGTGCTGTACGGCTTCGGTCGCATCGGGCGTCTGCTCGCCCGCATCCTCATCGCGCACACCAGCGGCGGCAGCGGCCTCCGCCTGCGTGCGATCGTCGTGCGCCGTGGCGCCGAGAACGACATCGTCAAGCGCGCCTCGCTGCTGCTGCACGACTCGGTGCACGGCCGGTTCGAGGGCTCCGTCGAGGTCGACGAGGCGAACTCGCAGATCATCGCGAACGGCACCCGCATCCAGGTGATCTACTCCGACGACCCCACGTCGGTCGACTACACCGCCTACGGCATCCACGACGCGATCGTCGTCGACAACACCGGCCGCTGGCGCGATGCCGACGGCCTGTCGCAGCACCTGCAGGCGAAGGGCGTCGCCCGCGTGCTGCTCACCGCCCCCGGCAAGGGCGAACTGAAGAACATCGTGCACGGCATCAACGACAACACGATCGAGGACGGCGACCGCATCCTGTCCGCGGCATCCTGCACGACCAATGCCATCACGCCGGTGCTGAAGGCGATGGACGAGGCCTACGGCATCGTGCGCGGGCACGTCGAGACCGTGCACTCGTTCACGAACGATCAGAACCTCACCGACAACTTCCATAAGGGCGACCGTCGCGGCCGCAGCGCGGTGCTGAACATGGTCATCACCGAGACGGGGGCGGCCAAGGCCGTGGCACGGGCGCTGCCCGAGCTGGCCGGCAAGCTCACCGGCTCGGCGATCCGCGTGCCCACCCCCGACGTGTCGCTCGCGGTGCTGCACCTGACGCTGGAGAATCCGGCCGACCGCGAGCAGCTCAACGACTACCTGCGCCGCGCCTCGCTGCACTCCAAGCTGCGCCAGCAGATCGACTACGTGGAGAGCCCCGAGGTCGTCTCCACCGACTTCGTCGGCTCGCACCGTGCCGGCATCGTCGACGGCCTCGCAACGATCGCGACCGGCAACGACGTCGTGCTGTACGTCTGGTACGACAACGAGTACGGCTACTCCTGCCAGGTCATCCGCGTGCTCGAGACGATGGCAGGCTCGCACCCGGTCGTCATCCCGACGCGCCGCGAGGTGACGCTGCAGGCCTGACGGAGCCGCGTCTGCGGCATCCGGCATGATGGGCGGGATGAACACGAAACGCCTGCTCGCGGAACGGCTGCGCTCGCATCGGCTCACGGCCCCGGCGCGCACCGTGGCGGATGCCGCATCGCACCTGCTGGCGGTGCAGAGCCAGGACTTCGTCGCCGGACGCTGGGCGCTCGCCGCGCGGACCCGCGGCGCCGTCACGCTGTCGCAGGTGGATGCCGCATTCACCCGCGGCGAGATCGTGCGGGCCTGGCCGATGCGCGGCACGCTGCACACGCTGCCCGCTCGCGACCTGGGCTGGATGCTCTCGGTGACCGCGGATCGGCAGCATCTGCAGGCGGCGAGCAGGCACCGCCAGCTCGGCATCGACGACGCGATCGTGGCGACGGCGGAGCGCGTCGTGCGCGAGCGGATCGACGGCGGCATGACCCGCGCTCAGGCCTTCGAGGCGTTCGAGTCAGCAGGCATCGATCCGCGCGATCAGCGCGGCACGCATCTGCTTTTCGTGCTCACGATCGATGGCGTGCTCTGCCAGGGCCCGATCGCAGGCAAGGAACAGCTGTTCGTGCTCGCCGAGGACTGGATCACGGATGCCGCACAGCCGGACGACCCGCTCGCCGAGCTGTTCGTGCGGTACATCGGCGGTCATGGCCCGGCGGGGGCGGCGGACTTCGCATGGTGGACCGGGCTCACGCTCGGCACGGCCAGGGACGCCGTCGAGCGCGGCAGACACCGGGTGACCGAGATCGAGGACGGCCTGTTCGTCGCGACGGATGCTCCGCGTCGGGCACCGCGTGCCGCATCGGTGCACGCGCTGCCGGCGTTCGACGAGCACTACATCTCCTATGCGGACCGCTCGCCCGTCTGCGAGCCGGAGCACGCGATGACGGTCGGCCCCGGCAAGAACGGCATGGTGCGGCCCACGATCATCGTGGACGGCCGGGTCATCGGGACGTGGTCCCACGCCGGGGCCGCGGGCCCCGCTCCGGAGGCGCAGTTCTTCCGGCATCCGTCGGACGAGGTGGCGGATGCCGCGGCATCCGCCCTCGCCCGCTTCGCGGCGTTCCGCGCCGGCTGAGGGCGCGGGCCGGGTCAGCCGGCGGCGTGACGCTCGAGGAAGTCGTAGACCTCGGTGTCGTCGACGCCGGGGAACGCGCCGCGGGGCAGCGGCGAGAACATGTGCGTGTGCACCCGGGCGCTCGGCCAGGCCCGGCCGCTCCAGCGGCTGACCTGGTCGGCGTCGGGGCGGCGGCAGCAGGCCTCGTCGGGGCAGGTCGACTGCGCGCGCGCCGAGGTCTCGCGCCCGCGCCACCAGCGCGCGTCGTCGAAGGGCACGCCGATGGTCACCGAGAACTCGCCCTCGCTCGACGTTCCGGTCTGGGTCGCGCACCAGAACGTGCCCGCCGGAGTGTCGGTGTACTGGTGCTGCTCGGTGGTGCGGTTCTGCTGGCCGAACGCCGCGCGTGCCTGGAACTTGCGGCACACCGGCTGGCCCTCGACAGAGCCGGTGACGTCCATCGGCAGCGGCAGGTCGTCGTTCTCGTAGACCCGGGTGATCGCCCCGGACGAGTCCACGCGCAGCATGTGCAGACGCATGCCGAGGTGCTCGGTCATGAGGTTGGTCATGCGCAGGGCCGCGGCCTCGTGAGTGACGCCGAACGCGTCGCGGAAGTCCTCGACGGCGAGGTTGCGATCCTTCTTCGCCTGCTGCA
>JAITUD010000354.1 GCA_031286555.1 Microbacterium sp.
AGGTCGATGAACCAGTTCCAGCAGGCCTCGACCCAGTGCTCGAACCACTCCTGCGCCTCTGCCGGCGGCACGAAGTACTCGATCTCCATCTGCTCGAACTCGCGGGTGCGGAAGATGAAGTTACCGGGGGTGATCTCGTTGCGGAACGCCTTGCCGACCTGGCCGATGCCGAACGGCGGCTTCTTGCGCGATGCGGTCAGCACGTTCGAGAAGTTCACGAAGATGCCCTGCGCGGTCTCGGGCCGCAGGAAGTGCAGGCCGGACTCGTCGTCGACCACACCGAGGTAGGTCTTGACCAGACCCGAGAACGACTTCGGCTCGGTGTACTGCCCCTTGTTGCCGCAGTTCGGGCAGGGCACGTCGGCGAGGCCGTTCTCGGCCTTGCGGCCCTTGCGCGCCTCGAAGTCCTCGATCAGGTTGTCCGCGCGGAAGCGCTTGTGGCAGCTGAGGCACTCGACCAGCGGGTCGGTGAACGTCGCGACGTGACCGGATGCCTCCCACACGCGCTTGGGCAGGATGATCGACGAGTCCAGGCCGACCATGTCGCCCCGGCCGCGCACGAACGTCTGCCACCACTGCCGGCGGATGTTCTCCTTGAGCTCGGTTCCGAGGGGGCCGTAGTCCCATGCCGAACGGGAACCGCCGTAGATCTCACCCGCTTGGAACACGAACCCGCGGTGGCGGGCGAGGGCGATGACCTTGTCAAGACGGGACTGTTCGGCCACGGTGGCTCCAATGGTCGGATGCGGGAGAGTGCCCGTGATCACGGGCTCCCTCAATCTTATCCGCGGTCCTCTACCGCACGTTCCCCGTACAGCGCTACCGTCAAGTGCATGAGCACTCTTCGGGGGGAACGAGCGCGCGGAGACAAGGACACCCGGTTCTTCGGGCAGCCGTGGGAGCTCGCGCACATCTTCGGTGTCGAGATGTGGGAGCGGTTCAGCTTCTACGGCATGCAGGGCATCCTGCTGATCTACATGTACTTCTCGGTCGCCGAGGGCGGCCTCGGCATCGACAAGGGCGTCGCCACCGGCATCGTCGGCGCCTATGGCGGCACCGTCTATCTGGCGACGATCCTCGGCGCCTGGCTGGCCGACCGACTGCTCGGCTCCGAGCGCGTGCTGTACTTCAGCGCCTGGGTGATCATGGCCGGTCACATCGCGCTGGCCGTGCTGCCGAACGTGTGGGGTCTCGGCGTCGGCCTGATCCTCGTCGCGGTCGGATCGGGCGGCCTGAAGGCGAACGCCACGGCCGTGGTCGGCACGCTGTACGGCCCGAAGGACGTGCGACGGGATGCCGGGTTCTCGCTGTTCTACCTCGGCATCAACCTCGGCGCGTTCCTGGGGCCGCTGATCACCGGCATCCTGCAGGACAGGGTCGGCTTCCACTGGGCGTTCGGCGCGGCCGCGATCGGCATGGCGCTGGGTCTCATCCAGTACTCCTTCGGGCGCAAGCAGCTTCCCGAGTCCGCGAAGGTCGTCGCGAACCCGCTGCCGAAGAACCGCTACGCCATGTGGATCGGCATCGCCGCGGCCGGCATCCTGCTCATCGTGGTGCTGGTGCTGACCGGTGTGATCCGCGCCGACAACCTGTCCGGTGTCGTCATCCTGATCACGCTGCTCGCGGCGATCGCGTTCTTCTTCGTCATCATCTCCTCGAAGCAGATCAGCAGCGACTCCCGGTCGCGGGTGGTCGCATTCATCCCGCTGTTCATCGTGAACGTGGGCTTCTGGTCGCTGTACCAGCAGCAGTTCACCGTGCTGACGATCTACTCGGACGAGCGCCTGAACCGCGACATCCTCGGCTGGACGATGCCGATCTCGTGGATCAACTCGATCGCTCCGATCTTCGTGATCCTGCTCTCGGGGACCTTCGCCGCGATCTGGACCAAGCTCGGCGACAAGGCACCGTCGGCGCCGGTGAAGTTCTCGCTCGGCGCGATGATCATGGGCCTCGCGTTCCTGCTGTTCCTGCCCTGGGCGAACGGAGCGCCGAACTCGACGCCGCTGCTGGCGATCGTGCTGATCCTGTTCGTGTTCACCGTGGCCGAGCTGTTCATCTCCCCTCCCGGACTCTCGGTCACGACCAAGCTGGCGCCGGAGAAGTTCCACACCCAGATGGTGTCGCTGTACTTCCTGTCGGTCGCCCTCGGCACCGCGATCGCCGGCTGGCTCGCGCAGTACTACGACCCCTCGAACGAGGTGCCGTACTTCACGATCCTCGGCGCGATCGCCATCGTGATGGGCCTCGCGCTGCTGGCGGCCGCGAAGCCGGTGCTGGCGCTGATGAAGGGCGTGCGCTGACATGGACCAGCGCGTGAGCTTCATCACCCTCGCGGTCGCAGACGTCGCGGCATCCCGCGCCTTCTACGTCGACGGCCTGGGCTGGAAGCCGATCTTCGAGGCCGACGACGTGCTCATGCTGCCGGTCGCCGATCGGGTCATCCTGTCGCTGTGGAGCGTCGAAGGCTTCACCGCCGAGATCGGCGAGCCCCCGGCATCCGGCGTCGCACCGATCACGCTCGCGCACAATCTCGCCACCGAGGCCGAGGTGGATGCCGTGCTCGCCGAGGCCGCCGCGCTCGGGGCGCGCGTGCAGGGCGCGCAGCGCCGGGACTGGGGCGGGTACTCCGGGTACTTCGCCGACCCCGACGGCTTCCGCTGGGAGATCGCCGTCAACCCCGGCGACACCGGCGCGTTCGTGCTGCCGGGCTGAGCGGTGGGGCTGAGCGTCAGCGGTTCGGGAACGCCTCGCCGCCGCCGGCTGCCAGCGCCTCGGCGACGATGCGGATGTGGTCCTGCTGCATCTGCTCGGGCATCGCCGGCATGGACTGCTCCCAGTACGGCAGGATCGCGCCGCGGCCCTGCATCATGCCGAGCGGGCGCGCGTACGCCCACATATGCAGGTGCGCGGAGCCGTCGTTCCAGCGCATGAAGTGGCAGCGGGCGACGGCGGGGATCTCCTTGACCGCGTTGGAGAGCCGCTGCATCACGGGTCCGAGTCCGGCGAGCAGCTCGATCGGCGCGTCCTCGAGGAGTGCGTGACGGCGCGGCGAGAGCGCCCCGACGAACGGCAGCCCGACGCCGCCGGGGAATCCCGAGACCACGCGCCAGTCGTCGTCCTGCCAGATCGTGTACTCGGACGGATTGCAGTGGTGGCACTCCGACGGGTCCAGTTCGCCGCCGCGCGGCTTCTCGGGCACGAGCATCTCCGCCAGCGGCAGCAGCTCGAATGCGGCGATGCTGGGCGCCGGGCCGCTGCCCGGCGTGCCGCTGGTGTCGAGGGTCTCGCCGATGGGCGCCCAACGGTGCCAGTCGGTGTCGGCCGGATGCTGCGCGAAGGGCTCTGTCATGTCCTCAGGATCGCACGCGCTCAGCGCGTCACGCGCGCCATGATCGACACCTCCACGGTCCAGTCCTCCGCCGAGGTGCCCTGCACGGCCTGCCGCACTTCGGCATCTCCGATCCGAATGCCGCGTTCGGCAGCCTCATCGAAGAGCGCGACGACCGCGGGATGCGTGTATCCGTCCGGAAGCTCGTCGCCATCGGTCGGACTCCACACCGCGACCAGATCGATGCGCGCAGGAAGGGTGCCGACGACGGTGTCCGCGCTGTACGCCCCGGCGGGCGCGCCCCCGATGGTGGGCCAGCAGCAGACCAGCTCGACCATCCCCTGCTCTCCAGCACGGATCGCCGTCCAGAACGGACCGACCGGGCCCTGGCTGGCGCGCTGCACCTCTTCGAAGAGTTCGACGAAGAGTGCGTTGGCGTGATCGTCGGTCAGTTCGTCGGCGGCCTCGACCGGCACGCTGAGGATGCGACCGGCGTACGGCTGCGCGGGCA
>JAITUD010000234.1 GCA_031286555.1 Microbacterium sp.
CCGGGAGCTTCTCGAGCAGCTCGCCGAGGGGCTGGGCGCACCCGTGCGCGTCGCGCCTGTGTTCGACGACGTCGACGCCGCCCTCGCCGCGAGCCGGGAGTTCGGTCTGGAGGGCGTGGTCGCCAAGGACCCGGAGTCCGCCTACCGCGAGGGGGCGCGCTCGCCGGCCTGGCTCAAGCTCAAACTGACCCGCACCCAGGAGGCGGCGATCATCGGCATCCGCCCGGGCAAGGGCGACCGCGCCGGCACGTTCGGATCACTGCTGCTGGCCGTGCCGGACGACAGCGGCGCACTGCGCTACGCCGGCCGGGTGGGCACCGGGTTCACCGATCGGATGCTGCGCGACGTCCTGGCCCTGCTGCAGCCGCTGCGCGTGGACCAGCCGCCGGTCGACGTACCGCCTCTCGAGGCCTCGGATGCCCTCTGGGTGCGGCCCGAACAGGTCGGCGAGGTCGAGTTCGCGAACTGGACGCCCGGCGGCATCCTGAGGCACGCGCGCTGGCGCGGCCTGCGGCCGGACAAGTCGGTGTCCGAGATCCGCAGGGAGTGAGCGCATGCCGAGAACACCCCCGCGCGGCCTCCCTAGGCATGTCGATCGGCCTCGAGGAGTGCGGCGAGACGGGTAGTGGCGAAGGACACGAACGGCTCCGCGGCGATGAGCCGGCATTCGGCATTGCCGACGAGAGCGTGCCCGAGGCCGGTCGACTGCTCGAAGTCACGCCCGACAGTCGGGAAGTGCCGCCCGTTGTCGTCTCCGACGTCGACCGTCTCGACCCACACGCGCTCCCCGTCGATCTTCCATGGGAATCGTCGTGTCTTCAGACGAGGGCGCGGAGTGAGTGACTCCGCATAGTGCAGGAAGGTGTTCCGGTCGTGGCCGACCCCGGCGAGGAGGATGTGACCCCCGAGGTCGTGCAACCGTGCGAATGGAGACGCGAGACCGACCGCGAATCCGAGGGGCTGATGGGCGACGACCTCCGTCGCGTGGGCGCCGATGGCGGCGACGGACGCCTGAGGATGCGAGCTGCGCACGCTCGACGGATGGGTGCGCACGAACTCGGCGACGGCCCCCATACCCGTGGAGCGCAGGTCGGCGTGGAAATCGGGTGTGGCGGCGCGTCGGTCGATCACGAAGGAGTCAGCGGCGCCGACGTGCTCGGGATGAGGGTCGGCGACCTGCCAGGTGAAGGCTGGGACGACCAGCGTTCCAGACGGGCCGAGTACGGTGAGCAGCGATTCGACCACCGTGGCCGCGCCGCCGTCGACGGGGCCGAAGGTGGACAGGGACGAGTGCACGATCAGGGACATGCCCTCGGTGACTCCGACCCTGCGCCACCCTTCGATCAGCTCGATCAAGGTCAGCGCGGCGGAGTGCCGCGTGTCTTCTCGCATCTGCGGAGTCCTCCGATCGGGCAGTGCGGGTTGTGGCTCTCACCGTGACTTCTTCGGGGACCGAAGGCGACGCAGATGCACGACGAGTGCGATCGCCCCGAACACGGCGGGGAGCAGTGCGAGCACACCCCACGCGGGTGAGAAGACGCGTTCACCGTATTCGGCCGATGTCAGCAGCAGGTCCCCGAGGACCCCGGTGACGGCCAGGGCGAAGCCGATCAGCACCGACGTCCATGGCCTCGGTGAACGGACCAGCACCGCGGTGAGGAACCAGACGACCGCGAGCGTGATGGCGACCGTGTAGATGATCGCGTACACCAGGCCCGGATTCACGCTGACCTGATGGGATGCGTAGACGTTCGCAGTGTAGGAGAACATCCTCTGCCCACTGGCCGAGTCGATCGCAGCGACGGCAGCGACCAGAGCGGAGAGCGCCGCTGCCGCCCAGAGTGCGGAACGGACCCCGCCGACGACGCCGGTATCGGATGCCGTTGGGCGAACCGAAGAATCAGAAAGTGACTGTCTCATGGAAAGTGACTCTATGCAAGCGAGATCTCGCAGTCAATCCCTAATTGACAGTCACTTTCAGTTCGCTAGTGACTGTGGATAGACTCGGCGACATGACTGGCCTTCGAGAGAGCTGGCGGCTCGCCGCGATGGAGCGGATCCAGGAATGCGCACTCGACCTCTTCGACGAGCGAGGGTTCGCCGCGGTGAAGATCGAGGACGTCGCGATCGCTGCCGGAGTCTCTCCGTCATCGATCTACCGGTACTTCGGGACGAAGGAGGGGCTCATCGTCGCGGACGAGTTCGACCATTGGACCGAGGAGACGCTCGAGGAGGCATTGGGCTCCGGCGACCCGATCGAAGGCCTGCTCAAGGCGGTTGCAGCCTACGAGAATGCCGATGGCGGCCCCGCGGGTCCGCTGAACAGCCTGGCGCCGCGACGGGTGCACTACTTCTTCAGCGAGCCGTCCGTCCGGCTGGCGGTACTGGCCGCGCTGGATCGCGCCGGCGAGCGAATCGCCCCCCTGCTGGAGTCGGGCGGAGCACTGACGCCGGTTCAGGCGCGAGTGGCCGCCAATGCCCTGGCGTTCGGCTACTTCGCAGCCCTGGAGAAGTGGCATGTCGAACAGCGTCCCCGCCCCATCGCGTCCTACGTCGAGGAAGGGCTCATGCCGCTGAGGGAGCTGTGGAAGGCCGGCAGTCTTCCCTGAGCGCTGACCAGATGCGGCGCTAGTCGTGCGCCGCCTCGCACTCGGAACGGTCGGCCGGCTCGAGCTGGAAGGTGGAGTGCTCGACGTCGAAGTGATCCGACAGGCAG
>JAITUD010000052.1 GCA_031286555.1 Microbacterium sp.
GTGCCGGCATGCAGGTCGGATGCGCCGGACGACAGCGTCCCGAGGCCGCCGGCGAGCTTCGTCGACCCGGCGTTCAGCTTGGCGGTGCCGGCCTGGAGCTCGGTGACCCCTCCGACGAGCTTCGTCGCTCCTGCAGACACCTTCGCGGCTCCTGCCGCGAGTTCGGGCGCCTTGGCAGCAAGCTCGGTCGAGCCTGCCGCCAGCTCCGAGCTGCCGGCTGCCAGCTTCTGCATGCCGGCGACGAAGGCCGGCGCGCCGGTCTCGGCATCGACCAGTGTGGTCGTGCCGGGCCATTTGAGCTGCGCGTCACCATTGACCAGGACAGCCGCGCCTGCCGCGACGGACTGTGCCCCGGCGGCCGCTTCGAGCGTGCCCTGCGCCAGCTTCGGTGCCGCCGCTGCCGCACCGGCAATGCCGTCCACCTGCTGGTCGAGTCCGACCGCGAGTGCCTTGAGGCCCTGCAGCTGCTCGTTGGAAGGGTCGGCCGCAGCGAGCTGCGAGAGTGCGTCGGCGAGCTTCTGCGAGTTGACCGGGGCACCCGCGGCGGCTCCGCCGATGCCCGTGCCGTTGTCCGCAAGCGCCTGCAACTGCGGTGTGACCGCGGCGGAGATCCGCGAGCTGAGGGCTTCGGCCCCCGCCTTGATCTGACCGGCGATCTGATGAGCACCGCCGACCCCCGCGGCGAGGGTCACCGACTTCCCTGCGAGCTCCTGCGCGCCGGCATCCACCTTCTGCGCGCCCAGCAGGAGCTTCGCAGCGCCGTCGGAGAGATCACGCGCACCGGTCGCAGCGAGGCCGGCCCCTCCGGACAACTCCGACGATCCGACCACGAGCTTCCCGGCCCCGGCATCCGCCAGCTCCGTGCCCGACTTCAGATCCTGCGCTCCGCTGAGCAGCTGCTGCGCGCCGGCGTCGACCTGGCCCGCGCCCGCGACGGCTGTCGCGGTGCCCGCGGCGAGCGTGCCGGTGCCTTCGGACAGCGCGGTCGCACCGGCGGCCGCCTTGGTGGCGCCGTCGGCGAGCTTCGTCGCGCCGGCATCCGCCGACGCCGCGCCGGCCGCGAGGTCACCGGCACCGGATGCCAGATCGCCGGTGCCGCCCGCGAGCGTGGTCGCGCCTGCGGCGAGTTCCGTCGACCCGTCCTTGGCCGTGGTGGTGCCGCCTGCGAGCTCGGCGGCGCCGGCCGCGATCTTGCTGGTGGTGAGGAAGAACAGGATCACCATCGCGGCCAGCAGGATGCTGAGCACGATCACGGCGATGCGCATGCCCAGTCCGTGGGCATGGGCGTGGGGCTGTGCACTCGTCATTGAGAACTCCTGGAGGGGTAGGGGCTTCGTTGCCTCGGGCGATCGTATGGGCGACTCCCCCGCCTCCCTCGGACTTTGCGCCCTGGTACCAAGTTCCAAACGATACGAACTTCAGTTCCTTGTAGACAGACCACAAATGCTGTTGACCGTCAGTCAACAAGGATTTGGGGAGCAAGATGGAATCCGACGAAGGAGTCCCGAATGAGCACACGCCCCGCCACTTCCGCAACCGCCGCCGTCCGTGAGATGCGCGACTTCCTGTTCGCGCACGGAACCGACTACGACGGGGCGCGTGCCGGGTTCCGCTGGCCGGATCCCGCCGAGTTCAACTTCGCCCTGGAGTGGTTCGACGTCGTCGCCGCCGAGAATCCCGACCGTCCGGCCGTGCAGATCGTCTCGGCCGATCTCAGCAGCGCACGCTGGACCTACGGCGAGCTCTCCCGCCGCTCGGATCAGGTCGCGAACTGGCTGCGCAGCACCGGCATCCGTCGCGGCGACCACGTCATCGTGATGCTCGGCAACACTATCGAGCTGTGGGAGACGATGCTCGCCATCACGAAGATCGGCGCAGTGGCCATCCCCACCTCCACGCTGCTCAGCGCCGACGATCTCGCCTACCGGGCCGCCCACGCCCGCGCCCGCGCCGTGATCACCACCGGCGACCTCGAGGCCCGACTCTCGGGCATCCCGGACGACGTCCTGCGGATCGGCGTCGGCGACGCCGTGCCGGACGGCTGGCGCGCTTTCGCGGACTCCCACGACGCCGAGCGGGACTACGAACCGGATGCCGCGACGCCGGCCTCCGACACCTGCCTGCTCTACTTCACCTCGGGCACGACGAACCGTCCGAAGCTGGTGCAGCACACGCACGCCTCCTACCCGATCGGCCACCTGTCCACGATGTGGTGGCTGGGCGTGCAGCCGGACGACGTGCATCTGAACATCTCCTCCCCCGGTTGGGCGAAGCACGCCTGGTCGAACTTCTACTCACCGTTCCTCGCCGAGGCGACCGTGTTCGTGTTCAACTACGACCGGTTCGACGCGGACACCCTGATGCAGGTGATGGACACGCACCAGGTCAGCTCGTTCTGCGCCCCGCCGACCGTGTGGCGGATGCTGATCCAGGCCGACCTCTCGCGCCTGACCCACCCGCCGCGCGAGCTGGTCGGCGCGGGCGAGCCGCTCAACCCCGAGGTGATCAGCCGGGTGCGCGAGGCCTGGGGCGGCACGATCCGCGACGGCTACGGCCAGACCGAGATGACCTGCTGCGTGGGCAACTCCCCCGGGCAGATCGTGAAGGACGGCTCGATGGGGCGCCCGACACCGGGCTACCCCGTGGTGCTCGTCGACCCGGCCACCGGCGAGCTCGCCGAGCACGAGGGCGAGATCTGCCTCGACCTGTCGCAGGCACCGCTCGGTCTGATGACCGGCTACTACGAGGACCCGGAGAAGACCGCCGAGTCGCGCGAGGGCGGCTACCACCACACCGGCGACATCGCCGTGCGCGATGAGGACGGCTACCTCACCTACGTCGGCCGCGCCGACGACGTGTTCAAGGCGTCCGACTACAAGGTCTCGCCCTTCGAGCTGGAGTCCGTGCTGCTCGAGCACGAGGACGTCGTCGAAGCGGCCGTGGTGCCGAGCCCCGATCCGACGCGCCTCGCCGTGCCGAAGGCGTACGTGTGCCTGACGGCCACCGCGCAGCAGGACGAGACAGCCGCGGCATCCGCCATCTTCGCCTACTCGCGCGAGCGGCTGTCATCGCACCTGTGGGTGCGCATCATCGAGTTCGTGCCGGAGCTGCCGAAGACGATCTCGGGCAAGATCCGCCGCGTCGAGCTGCGCGCCCGCGAGGCGGAGCGCGTCGCCGCCGGCGACCCCAGCGGCCAGCATCACGACCGCGACCACCGCTGACGCGGCCCTGTTCAGGTCGCGCTTCGAAACGGCGACCAGATACCGACGCGAATCGCGACCTGAACCGCGGATACGATCGGATGCCGGTACGAACTGCGACCCGAGAAGCCCACCCATGAACTCCAACCGCCTGCGCTTCCTGCGACTGCGCCCGCAGGAGATCGCCCTGCTCGCCATCACGGCGGTGTGGGGCGGCACGTTCCTGCTCGTGCACTGGGCGGTGGAGCACACCGGGCCGTGGTTCTTCGTCGGCATCCGGTTCCTCGTCGCGGGCGCGATCAGCGTCGTGATCTTCCGGCGCTCGCTGCGCGGCATCCGCTGGGTCGACATCGGCGCCGGCGCCGCGATCGGCGTGATGATCTACGGCGGCTACGGGCTGCAGACCTTCGGGCTGCAGACGATCGAGTCGAGCACTTCCGCGTTCATCACGGCCCTGTACGTGCCGCTGGTGCCCCTGCTGCAGTGGGCGGTGTTCCGGAACCGGCCGCCCGCGATGGCGTTCGTCGGAGCAGGACTCGCCTTCGTCGGGCTGCTGCTCATCGCCGGCCCCGACGCGTTCGCGCTGACGCTGGGGGCGGGTGAGATCGCCACGATGATCAGCACCCTGCCGATCGCCGGCGAGATCATCCTGATCAGCCTGTTCGCGAACCGCATCGATCTGGGTCGGATCACCGTCGTCCAGCTGTTCACGGCCGGACTGCTGGGACTGGCGACCATGCCGGTCGTCGGCGAGGCGCTGCCGTCGTTCTCCTGGATCTGGCTGGGCGCGGCGCTCGGACTGGGGGCGGCGAGCTGCGTCATCCAGCTGACGATGAACTGGGCGCAGAAGAAGGTCTCCCCCACGCGCGCGACGATCATCTACGCCGGCGAGCCGGTGTGGGCGGCCGTGATCGGACGGATCGCGGGCGAGCGGCTGCCGGTGACGGCACTGATCGGCGGCGCACTGGTCGTGCTGGGCACGCTCGCCAGTGAGATCAGGATCGTCCGGCGACGACCTCCCTCGTCCGACCCGGTGAACCGGTCCTGACCGGGGTCAGGACGCGACGGCGGGAACCGTCGCCGTCTGCACGCCGACCGGGCGGGGCTTCGCGACCGCCGATGCTGCCTCGGCCTCGACCGTCTCGGCGACCGGCATCCGCGTCGGAGCGGAGAGCATCACCGCGTGGACGATGCCACCGAGCACCAGCGCGACGGCCAGCGCGGCGACCGACACGATCAACGGCGTCCACACGCTGCTGAACGATGCGGCGGTGCTGAGCAGCGCCCCGACGATCCACACACCGACGGCGCCGCCGAAGAAGCCCGCTGCGCCTGCGGCGAGCGCGACGCCCGCGACCACTGCGCAGATCACGGCCAGAACGGCTCCGATGATCCCGATCGGCATGAAGAACGATGCCAAGGTGTTCGAAACGGCCAACGACGACATAACACGACCCCCCGTGTCCTCGGACGCACCCCCGTGCGCCTCTGCTATAAGGGTACGCACTTCGTCTCGCGTCCGGCATCCTCCTTCAGAACGATTCGATATCAGTCCCGAGAACGATGCGTGTCGGCTCAGTCGCTGGTGCGCGCCTTCCGTCGCCTCTGCTTCGACGCGACCACGGGGATGGATCCGGTGACCACCAGGTCGACCGCGTTCGCCGCCTCGTGCGGGCCGACGACGGCCATCGCCGACGTCTCGGTGGCGAACTCGGGGTTGACCGGCAGCGCCTTGAGCCGCCGATGCGCGCTGATGTACGCGGGCACCAGGATCACGACGGCGCCGAGCCAGGCCAGCGGGTCGCTGAGCGCGACGCCGATGAACCCCCACAGCTGACCGAGCACGATCGCCGCGGCCACGCGCATGACCAGCTCGATCACTCCGGTGACGGTGGGGATGAGCGCCTGCCCGAGGCCCTGCAGCGCCCCGCGCAGCACGAACAGCACGCCGAGCAGCGCATAGGTGAGGCCGTTGACGATCAGCATGAGGTGCGCCATCTCGACCACCTTCTCGGATCCGTCGCCGACGAACATGCGCACGACGGGCTCGCCGAGGGCGATCATGAGCGCGCCGAGCAGCACCGAGGCGGCGATGGACATCCAGATCGCCTGGGTGACGCCGCGCCGGATGCGGTCGGGTCGGCGCGCGCCGAGGTTCTGCGCCACGTACATCGAGGTCGCAAGCCCCAGCGAGGCGAGCAGTGCGCTGGCCAGGCTGCCGATGCGGGCGAAGACCGTGTAGGCGGCGACGGCGTCGGGCCCGATGGTGTTCAGCGCGACCTGCACGATGAGCAGACCGATCGCGATGATCGACGCCTGGAAGCCCATCGGCAGACCGAGGCGCAGGTGCTCCTTGGCGTCGGCCCGGCTGATCCGCCAGTCCGAACGGCGGACGTGCAGCGCCGGGAGCCGGCGCCGGGCGAACTCGAGGCAGGCCAGCACCGAGATGGCCTGCGCGATGGCGGTCGCCCAGGCGGCACCTGCGACGCCCCAGTCGAGTGTGCCGACCAGCAGGATGACCAGGCCCACGTTCAGCGCGCACGAGACGATCAGGAAGATGAGCGGCGTCCGGGAGTCGCCGATGGCGCGGATGATGGCGGCGAGGTAGTTGAAGAACATCACCGCGCTGCCGGTCACCAGCGTGACCTGGGTGAACACGGTCGCCTCCGCGAGCAGCTCGGGCGGCGTCTGCATCACCACGAGCAGCGGTTCTGCGATCAGCGGACCCGCGATCGTGAGCAGGATGCTCGCCGCACCGGTGAGCAGGGTGCCCGTCGCCACGGATCGGCGCACGCCGTCGGCGTCCTTGGCTCCGAACGCCTGCGCGGTCGGGATCGCGAAGCCGCTCGACATGCCCCAGGCGAAGCCCATCAGCAGGAAGATCAGGCTGCCGGTCGCACCCACCGCCGCGAGGGAGTTCACACCGAGGTGACGTCCGACGACGACGGCGTCGGTGAACTGGTACAGCTGCTGCACGACGTTGCCGATGAGCAGGGGCACGGAGAAGGCCAGGATGACGCGCCAGGGGCGTCCCGTGGTGAGGGTGGTGGACATGCGGGATCCAGGGAAAGGAGGAGGGCGACAGAGAGCGGATGCCGGAAGACGACACCGGCACCGCGAAAGGTCACGGCGCCGGTGCTCCGATTGTATCGAATCGATTCGGAAGATTGCTAGACGGAAGCTGGGACCGGAGCACCCGACTTCGCGTACACGCCCATCGCGCGCACGAAGTAGAGCAGCCAGGCGAACAGCAGACCGGCCGCGATGAACTCCATGCCGGTGAGGTTGTAGTAGCCGATCGGTATCCACAGCGCGATGGCCACGACGATGCCGATGATCACCAGCAGCGAGAAGCCGGAGACCTCCTTCGGCAGCCCGGGCAGGAACCGCAGGGCGCAGAACACGAACACCCCGAACAGCACGACCATGCCGGATGCCGCGCCGACGTGGATCGGGAAGCTCACCGCGTCGGGCACCAGGCCGGCGATCATGAGGCAGATGCCGATGCCGGCGAACAGCCAGGACAGCTGCCTGGTCAGCGTCTTCGGTTCGGCGCCGCGGGCGATCAGCCCGAGCTCGACGTCGCGGCCCACGTAGTTGGCGAGCACGGTGACCACGAGTCCGGTGAAGATGAGGGCCAGGTTGAACTTGTAGCCCGAGCTCTGGCTGATGTTGCCGAGCTGCGAGAAGTGCAGCTGCCACCACGAGGCGTCGGGCGTGCTGAGCATGCTGGCCATCGTGCCGGTGAACAGCACCAGGGTGGCGAGCATGGCGAGGCCGTCGGCGGTGACTCGAGATCCGGAGAGATAGGCGGCGTAGGTGAAGGCCGCGGTGGCCGCACCCACCAGCGCCCCTCCGCCGAGCGGGTCGATGGTCATGCCGCGGAAGCCCAGCTGGAAGAGGTTGGCCACCGCCAGCACACCCAGGTACGACAGCATCGCCATCGCGGTGGTCATCGCCCCGACGTCGATGATGCGCTTGACCAGCGGCATCCCGCGCCGCCACGAGTCGTAGCCGCGCCGGGACTCGATGATGAAGGATGTCGCGAAGGCCGCTCCGGCGAAGGCTGCGGCCGTCCACGCGGCGAGGTTGCCGACCGAGCGCGTCTCGATGGCGAGCGGCCAGCGATCGCCCCACATGACGCCGATCGTCAGGAGTGCCCCGATCGCGAACGATGCGATCGCCCAGCGGGTGGCGACCGACTCCATCCGCACTCTGTCGCGGAACGTGGTGTGCATGTACTCAGGTGTACCGCATCCGCCGAGGGCGCCCGCCGGTGACATGACTGTCACCCAGGCACATTCATGTGCCTTTTGCATGCGCTTCACTCATGCCGCATATTGATTACCGATGGTAACCACCCTCACCATCGGTAACCGACTTCTCAAGGAGAACCCGCATGCTCATCGCCCTCTGGATCGTCAACATCGTCCTGGCGCTCATGATGCTCATGGCCGGAACCATGAAGACCCTCACGCCCAAGGCGAAGATCGAGCAGAAGATGCCCTGGGCCGAGGACTTCTCGGCCGGCCAGATCAAGGCCATCGGCATCACCGAGTTCATCGGCGGCCTGGGCCTGATCCTGCCGCTGGCCACCGGCATCCTGCCGATCCTCACCCCGATCGCCGCCGTCGGCCTCGTGATCATCATGATCGGCGCGATCGTCGTGCACGTGCGCCGCAAGGAGGGCTTCACGCCCGCACTGGTGCAGGGCGTCCTCGCGACCGCCAGCGCCGTGCTCGGGTTCCTCGTGGTCCTCTGAGCACGGCACCCCATGGAACACTGGGGAGGTCATGGAGCTGCTCGAAGGTGTGCTGATCGCGGGAGCCGGAACCGCGGCCGGCGCGATCAA
>JAITUD010000162.1 GCA_031286555.1 Microbacterium sp.
GGGCGGGGCCCTCGGGGCCGGGGGGCGGGGGGCCCCCCACCCCTACCCGCGACGCGAGAACGAGTCGCAGCGCTGTCAGGGTGCGCAGCCAGGCGTCCAGATGCTCGCCGGGGATGATCGCTTCACGCGGCCGCATCGCGTCGCGGCGCCGGATGTCGTCGTCGCCGTCGAAGGCGGCGAGGTCGGCGCGGACGAGCGCGGCCTCCGCGCTGCGGCGGTCCAGGAGGTCATCGCGGGTGAGTGCGGCGTAGTCCGCGGAGGCCTTCTCATCGTCGGGGTATGCGCTCGGGGTGAGCCTCCGCAGCGCCGCATCCGCATCCCGCTCCGGCGCATCCACCAGCAGCAGGAACTGGTCGAGGAGCTCGATCAGGTGCTGCCCCTCGATCACGGCCAGCGGCAGCACGATGGTGTGCTCGCTCATCATGACGCCTTCCGCACGGTCGCCCACAGTCCGAAATCGTGCATCGCCTGGGCGTGCACCTCCATGGTCTCGCGCGGGCCCGTCGCCACGACGGCCTGCCCCTCGTGGTGCACGGCGAGCATGAGCGCGGTCGCCCGTTCGTCGGAGTAGCCGAAGTAGCGCCGGAAGACACGGACGACGTAGCTCATCAGGTTGACCGGGTCATCCCAGACGACGAGCTCCCACGGCTCCAGGGGAGCGGCGACGAGGTCCTGCTCCAGGTCGAGATCGGGCAGTGCGATCGGCGTGCTCATGCCCACCCCATCTCGTGCAGCTGTTCGTCGTCGATGCCGTAGAAGTGCGCGATCTCGTGCACGAGCGTGGTGTGCACCTCGTCGCGCAGCTCCTCCTCGGTCTCGCAGGCCTCCAGATGCGCGTGGCGATAGACGATGATGCGGTCGGGGAGTTCGCCGAGCCCGTACTGGCCGCGCTCGGTGAGGGCGAGTCCGTCGTAGAGGCCGAACAGGTCCTCGCCGTTCTCGGGCGCGTCCTCGACGACGAAGACGACGTTGTCCAGTCCCTCGACCATCTCGTCGGGCAGCATGTCGAGCTCGTCCACGACGAGCTCCTCGAAGGCCCCGGCATCCATCTCCATCGGAACAAGCTTATGAGAGGACTCTCACGGTGGCGGGCCCCGTTTCCAGGCTTGCGGAGAAGCGCGAGCGGGAGGGTCGATACATGGCGATTCTGGAACATCCCGCGGCGAGCGCCGCGGAGCGCGCGGCGGGGGCGACCCGTGCGCGACCACGCGTCGTCGCCCCGTGGATCGGGCTCGGCGTCGCGCTGATGACCTACATCGGCGCCGGAATTCCGTCCTACTGGGGCGACGAGGCCGCGAGCGTCATGTCGGCGCAGCGGCCGTGGTCGAGTCTCGCGTCAGAACTCACCACCGTCGATGCCGTGCACGGCATGTACTACGCGCTGCTGCATCTGTGGGTCGGAGTGTTCGGCACCAGTGAGTGGTCCACCAGAGCGCTCAGCACGATCGGCATCGGGTTCCTCGCGGCGGGAGTGGTGGTTCTCGGCCGGCGCTGGTTCGATCAGCGCACCGCGATCCTCGCCGGCCTGCTGATCGCGCTGATCCCGAGGGCGAGCCTGCTCGCCGTCGAGACGCGCGGCTACTCCATCGCCGCGGCGGCGGCCGTGTGGCTCACCATCCTGTTCGTCCGCCTCGTCGACCGGGATGCCCGGCGTCTGGCGTGGATCGGCTACGGCGTCGCGGTGGCCGTGTCGGGGACGTTCTTCCTCTACCTGCTGATGATGCCGGTCGTGCACCTGGTCGCGCTGCGCACCCGGCGGGAGCGGACCACCCCGCAGGTGGTGCGGCGCTGGCTGACCAGTCTCGCGATCGCGGCGCCGCTGGCACTGCCGATCGTGGTCGTGTCGCAGTTCCAGAAGGGTCAGATCGCGTTCCTGGCGCACCGCAGCTACGTCACGCCGGCCGGTGTGGTGGTCACGCCGTGGTTCGGGCATCTCCCCGTGGCGCTGCTGATGTGGCCGCTCCTGATCCTCGGCGCTCTGGTGCTGGCCCGGGCGTCCCGGCGCGGGCAGGCGCGCGCCGAGGGCTTCCTGCCGGTGCTCACCTGGCTGCTGCTGCCCGCCTTCGCTCTGATCCTGTTCGATCTGCTGATCTCCCCGGTGTACAACCCGAGATACCTGTCGTTCAGCCTGGCCGCGGTCGCGCTGTTCATCTCGGCCGGTGTCTGGGCGGTCCTGGACGCCGCCCGCAGGGTCGGCGCGAAGAAGGGCGTGGCGGCTGCCGTCGTCGTCCTCACCGCCGTCGCCGCGGTGACCGTGATCCCGGAGTTCGTGCGGCAGCGGACGCCGTTCGCCAAGGACGGCGGCGCGGACTTCCGGGCCGCGGCCGACGACATCGGGGCGCACGCACACCCCGGCGACACGGTGCTCTTCGGCATCACCTCCCGCAATTCGCGTGCTCCGCGTCTCGCGTATCGGCTGTACCCGGGCGACTTCACCGGCCTGCGCGACCCACAGCTGATCACGGCCTACGACCGGACGAACGGGCTGTGGGACAGGCTCGCGACCGTCTCCGACGTCGCGCACGGGCTGAGCGGCGGCACCGTATGGCTGCTCGAGTCCGGGAGCACGGGCTCCGCGAAGGCCGATCTCGCGGCGCTGCAGGCCGCCGGCTTCACCCGCACCTCGCGTACACACATCCATCGCACCGTCGTCTACGAATTCCAGAAGGGAACGCAGCCATGAGCGAGAGCACCATCGTGGTCCTGCCCACGTACAACGAGATCGAGTCGCTGCCGGAGGTGATCGCCCGCCTGCGGGAGGCGGTTCCCGAGGCTCACATCCTGATCGTCGACGACGCGTCCCCCGACGGCACCGGTGACCTCGCCGACCTTCTCGCGGCGCGCATCCCGGAGATCCATGTGCTGCATCGCACCGAGAAGCAGGGGCTCGGTCCCGCCTACATCGCGGGCTTCGCGGAGGCTCTGCGACTCGGCTTCGAGGTGATCGTGCAGTCGGATGCCGACGGTTCGCACCGTCCGGAGGATCTGCCGGCGATGCTCGCCGGACTCGACGGCCAGGACGTGGTGATCGGCTCCCGCTGGGTTGCCGGTGGGGACGTGCAGCGCTGGTCGCTGCACCGGTACCTGCTCTCCCGCGCGGGCAGCCTGTACGCGGGAGTGATGCTCGGCCTGCACCAGAAGGACCTCACCGGCGGATATCGCGTGTTCCGCGCGGACGCGCTGCGCGCGATCCACCCGGAGCAGGTGACCAGTCGCGGGTACTGCTTCCAGATCGAGATGCTCGATCGCGCGGTGCGCAGCGGATGCCGGGTGGTCGAGGTGCCGATCACCTTCGACGACAGGTTGCACGGCGAGTCGAAGATGTCGGGCCGGATCGTCGTGGAGGCGCTGCTGCAGGTGACGCGGTGGGGGATGGCGCGCATCTTCGGGCGTGAGCGGGTCGAGGTCGCGCCGGTCAGGGAGCCGTCTCATGTCTGAAGGGGTCCTGCGCAGAGCCGCCGCACCCCGGCTCACCCGCCTGGCCACGCAGCTGCTGAAGTTCGGCGTGGTCGGCGGTGTGGGGTTCGTCGTCGACATCGCCGTGTTCAACCTGCTGCTGCTGCATCCGGTCGCCGGCCTCCCGGCCTGGCCGGTCGTGGCGAAGTCCGTCTCCACGATCGCGGCGATCGCCGTGAACTGGGTCGGGAACCGGCTGTGGACCTTCCGTGAGCATCGCCGCTCCGACACCGTGCGCGAGGGCGTGGAGTTCCTCGTCGCCAGCCTCGTCGGCAGCGGCGTCTCGCTGGTCTGTCTGGCGTTCTCGCACTACGTGCTGCAGCTGACCACGACCGTCGACGACAACGTCTCGGCCAACGTGATCGGGCTGATCCTCGGATCGCTCGTGCGGTTCGCAGCCTACCGATGGTGGGTGTTCGCCGACTCGTCTCCCGAGGGCGTCGAGGGCGTCGAGGGCAGCACGACCGACGCGACCGCGCCGATGCCCGGGCGGTCGTCGAGCGACGCGGAGCCACCAGCGAGCGTCGCCAGCCGCGCCACGATGGCGAGCCCGAGCCCGCCGCCGGAGTAGGACGAGGACGGCCCGCGGACGAAGCGCTCGAAGGCGCGATCGGCGATCGCCGGGTCGAGTCCGCCGGCGTCGTCCTCGACGGTGAGGGCGACCCTGTCGCCGGTCTGCGAGAGCGAGACCAGCACGTGCGCGTCGTCATCACCCGCGGCGCCGAGCGCGTTGTCCACGAGGTTGTCGATCACCCGTCCGAAGTCGGATGCCGCGATGCGCACCTCCGCAGCGGGATCGGTCGGCTCGATACGGAAGTCGATGTCGATCTCGCGCTCTCCCACGTCCTCGGCGACACGGAGGCGGATGCTGTCGATGCGTTCGGTCAACTCGGTCGCCAGCTCGTCGACGGTGGCCGTGCCACCGGCATCCGCGGCTTCGATGCGCGAAAGCTGCAGCAGGGAATCGGCGACGCGCACCAGCCTGGCCAGTGTGCCGCGGGCGTCGTCGAGCACAGCGGCGTCCGCCTCCGCGTCCCTGCCGTCGACGAGGGCGAGCTGCGAGTGCAGCACGGCGAGCGGATTGCGCAGCTCGTGACTGGCATCCGACACCATCTGCCGCTCGCGCTCGCTCGCCGACCGCATGCGTTCCAGCAGATCGTTCAGGGTCTGCGCCAGTGCGCCCAGTTCGTCCTTGGACTCGCCGACCGGAAGCAGTTCGTCCCGCCGCTGCACCGCGAGGGTTGCCGCGCTGCGGCGCAACTGCTCCACTGGGCGCAGCGCTGCCCCGGACACGAACCAGGAACCGAGGGCGAACACCACCGCGCCGACCGCGAGGATCGTCAACAGCAGCTTCTCGACGCCGCCCAGCACGTCCTCGCCGATGTCCGTGTCGCGCGTCGCGATCACATACCAGGTGCCGTCCGCCGTCTCCACCGGATCGACGTAGACGTAGTAGGTCTCCTTCGTGGAGCTGACCTTGTGCAGACCCGGCCCCTTGACGAGGATCTCGTCCAGACTGTCCTGCAGGCCCTTCGGCAGCGTGTTCATGCGAGTCGTCCCGGAGGGATCGATCACCGCGACATGCTGCTTGATGCCCGGCTTCTCGAAGTGCTCCTGCGGATCCTCCCGGATCACGCCGCGGTACACCTCGGTGATGCCGTGCAGCACGGCCTTCTCGCGCGCCTCCACGATCACCGTGATCTGCGCGTAGACCGCGATCGAGGCGGCGATGAGCAGCAGCACGGCAACCACAGTCGAGCCGATCGTGATGCGTGCCCGCACCGAGAGCCGGGAGAGCATCAGGGAGCTTCGACCGGTCGAGGATCCGTGAGCCGGAAGCCGACCCCGCGCTCGGTCTCGATCTGCATCTCCGAACCGGCGGCGGTCAGCTTCCTGCGGACGTAGCGGACGTACTGGTCCACGACGTTGGACTGGAAGTGCGGCGATCCCCACACCTCGGTCAGCAGGTCCGCGCGTGTGACGGTGCTGCCGGGATGCTCTGCGAGGACGCGGAGCAGGTCGGCCTCGCGCCTGCTGAGCGGATGGTCGCGTCCGTCGACGGTGAGGATGCCGCGGTCGGTGCTGAGGGTGAGATCACCGAACTGCACCCGGGTGGAGGTGAGACTCTCCCTGCGCCGCAGCGCGCGCAGCCTCGCGTACAGCTCGGCGAAATCGAAGGGTTTGATGAGGTAGTCGTCGGCGCCCGCGTCGAGACCGCGGACGCGGTCGTCGATCGCGTCGCGGGCAGTGAGCATGAGGATGCCGAGACCCGTGGTCTGCTGCCGGAGGCGCCGGCAGAGCTCGAAGCCGTTCATGCCGGGCAGGTTGACGTCGACGACGGCCAGGTCGAAGTCGTCGTTCGCCGCCAGAGTCAGAGCGGCGATGCCGTCGATCGCCGACGCCGTCTCGTAGCCCTCACGAGACAGCTGCCGCGCGATGAGATCTGCGAGCTGCGGTTCGTCGTCGACGACGAGCACCCTTGTGGTCACAGCGGAATTCTACGTGGCGGACATGCAGATGGGCCGGACTCGGCGCGAGCCCGGCCCATCTGCGAGGTGGCTCAGTGAGCGTCGGGAGCGACGATCTCCGGGAGCACGGCCTCGAACTTGGCGTCGAACGCGAGCGCGCCGAGCTTGTGACCCTGGTTGGCGGCCTCGGCGACCACCGTGGCGCCGAAGGTGGAGCTCTTCAGACGCTGGTTCGGAGTGCCGTGGTGGCCGTCGTTGGTGAAGGCGCAGTCGCCGACGTTGTAGAACGACGCCTCGACGTCGAGCGTGCGAGCGGTGTTCAGCGCGCCGCCGCGGGCGTGCACCAGGTAATAGGTGCCGTAGGCGTCGGCCATGAGCTCGGTGCGACGAGTCGCCTCCGGGCCGGTCAGCGGCGACTCGAACAGGTTGTTCGCGTACTGCACCTGGTGGCCGTACTCATGTGCGAGAACGCCGAGCGGGGCGGCCTTGTCCTGCAGCCCGACGCCGCGCAGGCCTGCGAGCACGCCGTCACCCATGACGATGCGCTTGGTCAGGCCGGGGAACTCCGCGACGTCCTCGGGGGCCGGGTCGAAGGCGAACGCGTTGAACGTGAAGTACGGGTTGTCGCCCTGACGCAGGCCGGGCTGGCTGAAGATCAGCTCCTGGACGTACTCGGCGACGTCGCGTGCGGTGGCGGCGTCGAGGCCGTAGAGAGCGGTGTAGACACGCACCATGCGATCGATCGAGCGGTAGGTGTCGCCCTTCATCGGGATCAGCTGGATGTCGGAGCCGTCGAAGTCCCAGAACTTCTTCAGGCCGTCCATCGTGCGGTTGAGCTCGTTGGTGTAGGAGCCGTCGAGGCCGAACACGTTGCGCTTGTCCTGCGAGCCGAAGATGAGTGCGTCGTAGGTCGCGAGATCGAAGCCGGCGAGCTGATCGATCTGCGTCATGGTCGCCCGGTCGACTCCAGCGAGCTCGCCGGTGAGCCATCCGTCGATGGGGGTGGCGCCGCACTGATAGTCCCCGGGGTTGATCACGCTCTCGGCGCGGTCGGCCCACGTGGTCTCGTCGAGGCCGAAGCGCGCTCGCGCGTCGGCGACACGGGCAGACCAGTCTGCGGGCAGCTCTGCCTGCAGCGCATCGAGCTGCGACGCGGCCACCGTGGTGGAGGCGGCGGTGGGGGCGGCGGTGTCCGCCATCGCGGCCGGCGCGAAGCTGAGGCCGAGAGTGACGGCGATCCCTGCGGCGAGGACGCACGAGGTCGACTTCTTGAACATGTTGTGTTCTCCCATGTGAAGGTGCGCGACGCTGTTGTCGGCGCACGAGTCCGAACCTATCGGCATGGATGCAGGCGAATACAGCACCCCCGGCGTGTCGCAGGCGCGATGACTCGGGGAGAAGACAAAAGGAGCGGGATGCTTCTGCATCCCGCTCCTGAATGGGGTGAGTAACGGGGCTTGAACCCGCGACCCCCGCGACCACAACGCGGTGCTCTACCAGCTGAGCTATACCCACCATGTGCCTGCCGGAACAGGCAACCGCTCAAGTGTATTACATGTTTTGAGTGAACTCTGACACGGTGCGCTCCGAGATGGTGCGCGCCTCGTCCGTGGACGGTCCGGGCTCGTCAACGAACACCGCTTCGCGGTAGTACTGCAGCTCGCGGATGGACTCCAGGATGTCGGCCAGAGCACGGTGCCCGCCGTCCTTCGACGGGGCGTTGAAGAACACCCGCGGGTACCAGCGACGGGACAGCTCCTTGATGCTCGACACGTCGACGTTGCGGTAGTGCAGGTACTGGTCGAGCTCGGGCATGTACTTGGCGAGGAACATGCGGTCGGTGCCGATGGTGTTGCCGGCCAACGGTGCCTTGCGCTCCTGCGGCACGAAGCGTCGGATGTACGCGAGCGTCTGCGCGGTCGCCTCGGCGAGGGGAACGCCCTGCGGGATCTCGTCGATGAGGCCGGAGGTGCGGTGCATCTCGGTCACGAAGTCGTTCATGTGCTCGAGCGCGGCGTCGCTGGGCTTGATCACGATGCTGAACCCGGGATCGAGCGGTCTCAGAGTGAAATCCGTGACGACGACGGCGATCTCGACGAGCTCATCGACCGCGAGGTCGAGCCCGGTCATCTCGCAGTCGATCCAGACGAGCCGGTCGTTCTCTGACGCAGAAACCATGGGTCGATCCTATCGGCGGGTTCTGACACGGTAATCTGAGGGATCGCGCCCCCTTAGCTCAGAGGAAGAGCATCGGCTTTCTAATCCGTTGGTCGCAGGTTCGAATCCTGCAGGGGGCACCCCATTCAGAACCTCAGCGCGGCGACCGCGTCATCGGCGTCCCAGAACTCGCCGACCAGCAGGAACATGCCGGTCGCGGTCTGCAGTCGCTCGGCCCGGTAGCGGATGCCGAGGGGGTCGGCGACG
>JAITUD010000185.1 GCA_031286555.1 Microbacterium sp.
GAAGTAGCCGCCCAGATAGATGTACCGGCCGATGAAGCGCCACACCGCCCCGCGTCCGTAGAACTCTCCGGTGCCGGTCAGCCCGCCGAGCGTCGGGTCGGCCTCGAAGCGCGCCACGACGCGAGCCGCCCAGTGCGGATCGGGGCGGGAATCGGCGTCGAGCCTGCCCAGGATCGTGCCGGATGCGGCCTCGAAGCCGGCCGCGGTCGCGCGCAGCACTCCGCGCCGCGGTTCTGCGACGACGGTCGCCCCGAACTCGCGCGCGACCGCGGCCGTGTCGTCATGCGAGCCGTTGTCGACGACGATGATCTCGTCGGGCATCCGGGTCTGCACGGCGAGGGCCTGCAGGCACCCCCGCAGCAGGACCGCGTCGTCGTATGAGGGGACGACGACGCTCAGCACGGTCGGTGAGGCAGCGCTCATGGCGCGCCCAGCCTATGACTCGGCCGTCGGCGCCGCGGGGAGGGCGCGCTCCTGAGAAGCGTCGAGCCGCGTCAGCGTACCGAGGCGACGATCTCCTGCAGCTTCGCGACGTGCGCGGCGGGCTGGCGATCACGTGCGTAGGCGAGCGCCGCCTCGCGGTGCGGGGCGAGGATGCCGCGGTCCGCGGCGAGTTCGCGCACCAGCGCGGCCAGCCCCGCGGCGTCCGGCGTCGGGGTGAGCAGGGCGGCCTCGCCGAACTCGCCGGCCAGCACCGGATCGCTGACGATCACCGGGCGGCCGTGCGAGAACGCCTCGAGCGCCACCATCGGCTGGTTGTCGAAGCCGAGCGAGGTGATCAGCACCGCGTCGGCGGCGTCCATCAGCTCGCCGACGCGCTCCCCGGGCACCGAGCCGTGGAACGTCACACCGGGCACAGGTCGTGCCGTGCCGCCGGCGATGTCGAGGTGCACACCGTCGCCGAGGGATGCCGCGACCTCGCGCATCGCGTCGAGCGCGACATCCACTCTCTTCTCCGGCGCGAAGCGAGCCACCCAGAGCAGCCGCAGCGGCCCCTCGGCCACGGCCGGGGCCTCGGCCAGCGGCTGGGCGACGTTCGAGAAGGCCTCGACCCGTCCCGCACCCGCGGCGCGCAGCGCTTCGGCCTGATGCCGCGACGGGGAGAGCACGACGTCGGCGCGCTCCGCGATCCGCAGCGTCATGGTGCGCAGCGCGTTGTTCAGAGCGTGGCTGCCGGTCGCACGGCCGCCGTCGCGGATGCCGGTCAGCGAACGGTGCACGCCGCCGACGACGGGCGCGAACGGCGCCAGCGCGGCGGGCGCCGTCCAGAAGAAGGTGTGCACCGTGTGCAGGACGGGGATGCCGAGACGCCTGCCGACGGCGAGGGATGCCGCGGCGAGGGCGAACTCGGAGTGCACAACGATCGCGCCCGCACCGTGTCGCCGCACGGTCGCCGCCACCAGCGGCTCGAGGTCGGCCGCCTTCCCGAGCAGTGGCAGGTCGAGCACCGGGATCGTGCCGCGGCGCGGCGGCGCGACCAGCGTGATGCCGGGCACGGAGGCGACCTGGTCCGCGTCCGGCGCCAGCACGATCACCCGCACACCCTGCGAGGCGAGCGCCTCCGCCTGCCGGAGGAAGGCGGTCTGAGCTCCGCCGAGGTAGCGGAGCGAGTAGTCGCAGACCAGCAGCACGGCGTCGTCTCGCATGGGGTCCCTTCGGCGGCGGAATCGTCCCTGAAAGTCTAGGAGGGGCATCCGGCGGTTTCTTCGATGGCGTCCAGAAACCGGGCGTCACCCGGTGTTCGTTTCGCTCTCCGCGAGATTCGGGGTATCCGTCTACCGAATGTCGGAGGCCCGTGGCACGCTTTCATGTGGCCGATTATCGATCGACCCCAACACCTTAAGGATTCCGCCTGTGCTGGGAAAGCTCCTCTTCCGATATCTCAAGAAGTACAAGTGGCTTCTGCTCGGCGTGCTGGTCTTCCAGTTCGCCAGCGCGATGGCCACCCTCTACCTGCCCACACTGAACGCCGACATCATCAACTACGGCGTCGCGAAGGCCGACACCGGCTACATCTGGACGCACGGCGCGTTCATGCTCCTCGTCTCGCTGGGGCAGATCCTCTGCGCGATCATCGCGACGTTCTTCGCCGCCCGCGCCGCCATGGCGCTGGGGCGTGACATCCGCGCCGACGTGTTCGCTCGCGTGAGCGGCTTCTCCGAGCGAGAGGTGTCGCAGTTCGGCGCCGGCTCGCTGATCACCCGCAACACCAACGACGTGCAGCAGGTGCAGATGCTGGCGATGATGGGCGCCACCATGTTCGTCACCGCCCCGCTGCTGGCGATCGGCGGCGTCATCATGGCCGTCCGGCAGGATGTCGGGCTCAGCTGGCTGATCGCCGTCGCCGTGCCCGTGCTGCTGCTGCTCGCCGTGCTGGTCATCGGCCGCATGGTGCCGCTGTTCCGCACCTACCAGGGCCGTCTCGACACGATCAACCGCGTGATGCGCGAGCAGCTCACCGGCGTGCGCGTCGTGCGCGCGTTCGTGCGCGAGCCGATCGAGGCCGAGCGCTTCCGGGCCGCGAACACCGACATCATGGTCGTCGGCCGCAACGTCGGCTCGCTGTTCGTGCTGCTGTTCCCGCTGTTCATGCTGATCCTGAACGTGACCGTGGTCGGCGTGATCTGGTTCGGCGGCGTCGAGGTGAACGCCGGGAACGTCGAGATCGGCACCCTGTTCGCCTTCATGCAGTACGTCGGGCAGATCATGGGCGGCGTCATCATGTCCAGCTTCATGGCGATGATGATCCCGCGCGCCGCGGTCTCCGCAGACCGCGTCGGCGAGGTGCTCGACGCCGAGTCGAGCATGACCCGACCCGAGAACGGCGTGAAGGAGTTCGCCGCACCGGGCCAGGTCGTCTTCGACGACGTCGAGTTCACCTACCCCGGAGCGGATGCCCCGGTGCTCACCGGCATCGACTTCCGCGCCGAGCCGGGTGAGACCGTCGCGATCGTCGGATCGACCGGCGCCGGCAAGACCACACTGGTCTCGCTCATCCCTCGCCTCTTCGACGTCACCGGCGGCTCGGTGCAGGTCGGCGGCGTGGACGTGCGCGAGGCCGACGTCGACGAGCTGTGGAAGGGCATCGGCCTGGTGCCGCAGCGTCCGTTCCTGTTCACCGGCACAGTCGCGTCCAACCTGCGCTACGGCCGGGAGGACGCCACGGACGAAGACCTGTGGAAGGCGCTCGAGATCGCGCAGGGCAAGGACTTCGTGTCCGAGATGCCCGACGGCCTCGAGTCGCACATCGCCCAGGGCGGCACGAACGTGTCGGGTGGTCAGAGGCAGCGTCTGGCGATCGCTCGCGCGATCGTGCACCAGCCCCGCATCCTCGTCTTCGACGACTCGTTCTCGGCTCTCGACCTCACGACGGATGCGAGATTGAGGCAGGCGCTGTGGCGTGAGCTGCCCGACGTGACCAAGGTCGTGGTCGCGCAGCGCGTGTCCACGATCACGGATGCCGACCGCATCGTGGTGCTCGACGGCGGCACGATGGTCGGGGTCGGCACCCACGACGAGCTGCTGGCGTCGAACGACACCTACCGCGAGATCGTCGAGTCGCAGCTGGGGGTGGACGCATGAGCGAGCAGAACGCACCTCAGGGCGCTCAGCCCCAGACGCGACGCGAGCGCGCTCTCGCCGCCCGCGCGGCCAAGGGCGGAGCGGCCGTGGCCGAGCCCGAGCTGACCGAGGCGCAGAAGGCCGAGGAGGAGCAGGCCGAGAAGGCCCGCCAGGCCGGCGGCGGCATGTTCGACGGCCCTGCCCCTGGCAAGGCCGACCACTTCGGTCCGAGCTTCAAGCGCATGATCGGGCTGCTCAAGCCGTCCGCTCTGTGGTTCGTGCTGGTGTCGTTCTTCGGAGCGGTCGGCGTCGTGCTCGCCGTGATCGCGCCGAAGGTGCTCGGCGAGGCGACCAACGTCGTCTACGAGGGCTTCATCTCGAACCTGCTCGGCCAGAACGGCTTCCCGAAGGGGATGAGCCAGGAGCAGGTCGTCGAGGCGCTGCGCGCGGCCGACCAGAAGACCTTCGCCGACATGGTCGCCGCGATGGACAACTTCTCCGTCGGCGACGGAGTCGACTTCGACCGGCTGCGGTACATCATCGTCGCCGTGCTGGCCATCTACGTCGCGTCGGCGTTCCTGAGCTGGATCCAGGGCTACGTGATCAACGTCATCATGGTGCGCACGATGTGGCGCCTGCGTGAAGACGTCGAGGCGAAGATCAACCGCCTGCCGCTGTCGTACTTCGACAAGGTGCAGCGCGGCGAGCTGATCTCGCGCGTCACCAACGACATCGACAACATCACCCAGACCATGCAGCAGTCGTTGTCCGGCGCGCTCACCTCGGTGCTCACCGTGGTCGGCGTGCTGGTGATGATGTTCTCGATCTCGTGGCAGCTGGCGCTGGTCGCGCTGGTGGCGCTGCCGCTGATGGGCGTCATCTTCGGCGTGATCGGTCCGCGCTCGCAGAAGGCCTTCGGCATCCAGTGGCGCAAGGTCGGCCGGCTCAACGCCCGCGTGGAGGAGGCCTTCTCGGGCCACGCGCTGGTGAAGGTGTTCGGTCGCGAGAAGGATGCACTCGACAGCTTCCAGGAAGAGAACGAAGAGCTCTACCAGGCCAGCTTCAAGGCGCAGTTCCTCTCCGGCGTGATCATGCCGGCGATGCAGTTCATCGGCAGCCTCACCTACGTCGGCATCGCGGTGCTCGGCGGCCTGATGGTCGCCAACGGCAGCCTGCGACTCGGTGACGTGCAGGCGTTCATCCAGTACTCGCAGCAGTTCACCCAGCCGCTGAGCGAGCTGGGCGGCATGGCTGCGGTCGTGCAGTCCGGCACCGCGTCGGCCGAGCGGGTGTTCGAGTTCCTCGACGCCGACGAGCAGGACCCCGACGCCGAGGACGCACCGACCGTCACCGACGGCAAGGGCGTCATCGAGTTCGAGCACGTCGCGTTCTCGTACACGCCGGACCGTCCGCTGATCACCGACCTCTCGTTCCGGGTGGAGCCGGGGCAGACCGTCGCGATCGTCGGTCCGACCGGCGCGGGCAAGACCACGCTGGTGAACCTCATCATGCGGTTCTACGAGCTCAGCGGCGGACGCATCCTGCTCGACGGCCAGGACATCGCGGAGATGACCCGCGAAGACCTGCGCGGCCGCACGGGCATGGTGCTGCAGGACCCGTGGCTGTTCGCCGGGAGCATCCTGGAGAACATCCGCTACGGTCAGGCATCCGCCACCGACGAGGAGGTGCTCGCCGCCGCGAAGGCCACCTATGTCGACCGGTTCGTGCACGCCCTCCCCGAGGGCTACGAGACGGTGCTCGACGAGGATGCGTCGAACGTGTCGGCCGGTGAGCGGCAGCTGATCACGATCGCCCGTGCGTTCGTGTCGCAGCCGTCGATCCTCATCCTCGACGAGGCGACCTCGGCGGTCGACACCCGCACCGAGCTGCTGCTGCAGCACGCGATGGCGGCGCTGCGCGAGGGACGCACGTCCTTCGTGATCGCGCACCGCCTGTCCACGATCCGCGACGCCGACCTCATCCTGGTGATGGAGCACGGTGACATCGTCGAGAAGGGCAACCACGACGAGCTGATCGCGGCGCAGGGCGCGTACTGGCGTCTGTACCAGTCCCAGTTCGAGCAGGCCGCGTCCGACATCGACGCCGAGGACGCACTGACCGGGTCCACCCCGGTGATCGTCACCGGTGAGGCGGAGGAGGTCCCGGTTCCCGGGACCGGCGCCGCGCCGGTGCTGCCCGTGACCGAGTTCGTGCACGAGGTCGCCGAGGGCGAGGACCGGCCGGCATCCGAGTCCGACGACAGGGTCTGATCACGCGAGACGAGAGCGCCCGTCCCCGGAAGGGGGCGGGCGCTCTCGCATCCCGGCAGGGCGGTGTCACATTCGGCCTCGATCCTCGGTCAGGGTTCTGGAGGAGGCGATGCGGATGGGACCGGGGATGAACGACCTCGTGAAGGGGCTGGGGCGCGCGCTCGCCGATCAGGACGAGGCCGCACTGAGCGGTCTTCTCACACGCACCGTTCGGCTGGTCATCGACTCCGGGGATCTCACCGGGGGCGAGTGGCGCGGCAGGGACGTCGTGACGAGCGTGCTGCGGGATCGCTATCGCCGCCGAGACTCGTCGTTGCGGATGGTGCACGTGAACGGCTCGCCCGGGCTCGCGCTCTATCGGCCGGCAGACGGCGCCGTCGTCGGCATCCTCGCCATCGGTTCCCGCAGCGACGAGGGAATGATCAGTGAGCTGTGGCTGGCCGTCGCCCCGCAGAAGCTCACATCCTGGAACCGCCCACGGAACCCGCCCGCACCGGGCACTAGCATTCATCCGAACGGGAGCCCCGATGGATAAGAAGAAGTGGCCGGTCGACGACCTGCCGGCGGCGCGATCACCCATGCGCCTGTGGAAGGCGTCGGATCCGGAGGAGATCGCTGAGCTCGACGCCGCGCTCGCCATGTTCATGGAGGTGCGCCCACGGCTCTTCAGCATCGCCTATCGGATGCTCGGCAGCGTCGCCGACGCGGAGGATCTGCTGCAGGAGACGTGGATGCGCTGGCAGCACTACGATCGCGACACGGTCGAGGAGCCCGCGGCCTTCCTCACGACGATCGTCACGAGGATGGCGATCAACGAGCTGCGGTCGGCGCGAGTGCGTCGTGAGGCCTATGTCGGGCCCTGGCTTCCCGAGCCGATCGATACCGGCTCCGATCCGGAGCTGGCCGCCGAGGATGACGAGACCATCGAACTGGGCGTGCTCTTCCTGCTCGAGCGTCTTGCGCCGGCCGAGCGCGCGGCGTACGTGCTGCATGAGGCGTTCGCCTATCCGTACAGCCGGATCGCCGAGGTGATCGAGACCACAGAGGCGAACGCGCGGCAGCTGGCCAGCAGAGCCCGTCGGCACCTCGCCGTCGAGCGGGGCGCGACTGTCGGGCTGGCAGAGCAGCGCAGGTTCCTCGTGGCCTTCCTCGCCGCGGCCAGAGCCGGCGACATCGCACAGCTCGAAGCGCTGCTGACCGCGGACATCGTGAGCCACTCCGACGGCGGCGGAGCCGTTCGCACCGCACGGATCCCGCTGACCGGGCGGCACCGGGTGGCGCTCTTCGTCGCCGCGATCGCGGACTGGTTCCTCCCCGACGTCGACATCCGCTGGGCGGAGGTCAACGGCAGGGCCGCGGGGATCTTCGTCTTCGAGGGCCAGGAGATCGGCATGCTGACCGCCTCGGCGACGAGCGCCGGGCTCGACCACCTCTACTGGATGATGAATCCCGCGAAGCTCGGTGCAGTCATCGTCGCCTGACAGCGGTCCCGTGACGGGCGAGTCCCGTTGTCACATTCCGGATCTGCGCGCGGTCCTCCTTGTCAGGAGCGAACCCGCGAAGGAGCAGATCATGACCTCGACTCGACTGGAGGCGTTCAGCGACGGCGTCCTCGCCATCGCCATCACGGTGATGGTGCTCGGCCTCGCCGTGCCCGACGGCGACGGCTGGAACGACCTGCTGCACACCGCGGGCCTCGGACTGGTCACCTACCTGCTCAGCTTCGTCTTCGTCGGCATCTACTGGAACAACCACCATCATCTGTTTCGGCTCTGCCCGCATGTCGACGGAACGGTGCTCTGGGCCAACCTGCACCTGCTCTTCTGGCTGTCGCTGTACCCGTTCACCACCGCCTGGCTGACCAGAAGCCGCGTGGGCCTGGTGCCCGTCGTCGTGTACGGGCTGAACCTGCTGCTCGCCGCGCTCGCCTACGTGCTGCTGCAGACGGCGATCGCCCGCGGACCCGGTGGCGACCGGCTCCGTCTGGCCCTCGGGAAGGACCGGAAGGGGCGGCTGTCGCTCGTTCTGTTCGTCCTCGGGATCGGTCTGGCGTTCGTGTCGCCGTGGCTGGGTCTCGTCCCGTTCGTGGCCGCAGCCGTGTGGTGGCTGATCCCGGACCGCCGGGTGGAGCGATACCTGCAGCAGGAGACGGCGAGCGAGGCGTGACGCGCAGGGTGATGCGCCGGAGCTGTCACGAACCGGTGCCTCGCCCGGTCAGTGCTTGTGTCGGACCGCGGAGACGCCGCGCCGGACGGAAGGAAGCATCATGAATGTTGTCGTCGTCGGAGGAACCGGCCTCATCGGATCCCGAGTCGTCGCGCTGATGACCGGGCACGGTCATTTCGCGGTCGCTGCGTCACCGAAGTCGGGGGTGAACACGATCACGGGAGAGGGGCTCCCGCAGGCCTTCGAAGGCGCCGATGTCGTCATCGACGTCTCCAACTCGCCGTCATTCGCCGATGACGACGTGATGGAGTTCTTCACGACCTCGACGCGCAACCAGCTCGCCGCGGAGAAGGCGGCCGGTGTCGGGCACCATGTGGCGCTGTCCATCGTCGGTGCCGAGCGCCTGCCCACCAGCGGGTACATGCGGGCGAAGGTCGCCCAGGAGGCCCTGATCCGTCGCTCCGGCCAGCCGTTCACGATCGTCAGGGCCACTCAGTTCTTCGAGTTCGCCCTCGCCATCGGCGACGCCGGCACGGTCGACGGCGTCGCACACGTCAGCGATGCGGTGATGCAGCCCATCGCCGCCGCTCTCGTCTCGCACGCCGTCGCCAAGGCGGCCGGCGGTGCTCCGCTGAACGGCATGTTCGAGGTCGCCGGCCCCGAGCCGATCCCGCAGGACGAACTGGTCCGTCGCGCCTTCGCGGCCAAGCGGGACATGCGCAAGGTCGTCGGCGACGCGCAGACCCCCTACTTCGGTGCGGTGCTGCACGGGTCCGAGCTCGTCGCCGGTCCGAACGCACAGCTGTCCAGCCTCACCTTCGACGAGTGGCTCGCCGGCCAGAAGTGGCTGGCCGAGCGCTCCCTCGTGGCGGTGTGACGGCCATGCGCATCGCAGTGGTGGGCGGTACCGGGCTGATCGGCACCAAGGTCTCCGCCCGATTGATCGCCGGCGGGCACGACGTCGTCGTCGCCTCGCGCGAGACCGGCGTCGACTCCTACACCGGTGAGGGGCTGGAGGAGGCGCTCGCCGGCGTGGAGACGCTGATCGACGTCTCCAACTCCGGATACATCGACCTGGCCGCCGCGCTGGACTTCTTCTACGCCTCGACGCTGAACCTGCTGAACTACGGGGCTGCGGCCGGCGTGCGGCATCACGTGGCGCTGTCCGTCGTCGGAACGGATCGGCTCGCCCGCACCGAAGGCGGTTACTTCGCTGCCAAGGCGCAGCAGGAGAAGCTGATCCGCGAGTTCCGGCATCCGTTCACCATCGTGCACGCGACCCAATTCTTCGAGTTCGTGCCGATGATCGCGGATGCCGGAACCGACCACGACGTCGTACGGCTCTCCCGCGCGCTCATCCAGCCGATGGCCGCTGATGATGTCGCAGCGGCGGTCGAGACCGTCGCACTCGGTGAGCCGCGCAACCGGATGATCGAGTTCGCCGGACCGGAGCAGTTCCGCCTGGACGAGCTGGTGAACCGCGACCTTCGTGCGCGCTCGGACATGCGGGCCGTCGTCATCGATCCGCTGGCCACGTACTTCGGCACCGGGCTGGAAGAGCGCGAGCTCCTTCCTGCCGACGACGCGATCGTGTCGACGACCCGGTACGAGGACTGGCTGCACGCGGGCGGCGAGCACGTCGATCCGATGACAGGCGAGTACCGCAGCTTCTACCCGGTGTCCCCGGAACCGCAGCGGGCTCGGCGAGCGTAGCCGACGGCTCGGACACCGCCGGGAGCCATCCGTGGCCGCAGAGCAAGAGCGCCCGTCCCCGAGAGGGACGGGCGCTCTTCGCATCTCGGCGGGGACAGTGGTCAGTCGTTCAGTCCGAACAGATCCAGCGGATGGGTCAGGCGCCACCAGGCGGAGGGTGCGTCGACCGAGCTCTTCAGCGAGACGTTCGTCTTGGCGGTGTCGATCGCGCCGGTCACGGTGAGCGTGCCGACCTTGGTGCCGGCCTTCTGGGCGTCGCCCAGCTTCAGCGCCGCCTTCGACTCGGCCTTCGACCCGTTCCACATGACGACCTTGGCGTCTGCGTCGGTGATCACGTCGCTGCGCTCGCCCCAGACGGTGTCGATCGTGCCCACCACCGTGCCCTTCGGCACGGTCACCGGCTGGTCCGCCAGCGTCTTCTCGACCTGGGCGTAGAGCGCGCGGTTCGCCTCGACGCGCTTGTTGTTGCTGCCCTGTCCGAGCGTGACGGCGAACAGCCGCACAGTCGAGTCGCCGACCTTCACGTCCTTCGCGGTGACCAGGTTCCAGTCGTCGCCGAGGGTGCCGGTCTTGATGCCGACCACGCCGGCGTCCTCCGCGAGCATCTTGTTCGTGTTCTTGACCTCTCCGGCGCCGGGGAGGTTCACGGACTTCGTGGCGACGATCTCGGCGAACACGGGGTTGCGCATCGCGATCTGGCTCAGGTCGATCAGATCGGCCGGGGTCGACCTGTTGCGGTCGTCGCGTCCGGACGGCGAGATGATCGTGGTGTCGTCCAGACCCTGGTCCGACAGCCACTTGCGTGCGGCAGAGGCGAAGGCATCCTTCGAGCCCCAGATCTCGTCCGCCAGCCTGTCGATGTAGTTGTTGGCGGAGCCGAGCAGGATGCCCTGGAGCATCTGGTACTCGGTGAGCGAGCCGCCGACGGGTACGTCGAGAGCGGACTGGTTGGTCCGCAGATAGCGCCAGTAGTCGCGTCCGTCGCTGCGCGTGAAGTCGTAGGACGGGCCCTGCTCACCGGGCTTCAGCGGCATCTTCTCGAGCACCATCATGACCGAGGCGATCTTCGAGATGCTGGCGATCGGCGTCTTGTCGCCGCTGGAGGCGGCGGTCGCGAAGCCCTGCACGTCGATACCCGAGTTGCCGCCCTGGGGCCAGGAGACCGCCGCGGCCGGAGCCGGGTCGATCTTCACGGCCACGGGGTCGATGGTCGGCGCGATGTTGTCGAGCGGTGCGAGCAGCGTGGCTGCGCAGTAACCGCCGACGAGGGCGACGACCAGGCCGAGCGGGATGAGCACGCGCGGACGCAGCCAGCCCGACTTCGTGCGCATGTCGCTGAGCAGATCGGGCCCGTCGTCTGCAGCGGTCCGCACCGCGAGCGTCGGCGGCCGGGTCCGCGCCTGCACGACGGCGCTGTCGATCCAGGTCAGGGCCGAGGCCGGTCGCGAGTCGTCGGCCCACGCGACGGTCGTCCGCGATGCGGGCTCCTCATCCGGGTCGGCGTCGTCGTCGGGTTCGAGGCCGAGGCCCGCGAGATCGAGGGGCGCTGTGGATGCGGGGGACTCGGAAGGCACCACGGCGTCGGCGACATCTGTGGACGCGGCGCCGGCGAGGGCGGCACCGGCGGAAGACGCGCCCAGCAGGCCGGCGGACGCGGCGGTGGACGTTCCGCCTGCGAGGCCGGATGCTGCGGAAGCAGCATCCGTGACGCCGGTGGATGCCGCAGCCGCGGCGTCAGCGGCGGCGAAGTACGCCAGGCTGGCGGACAGCCGGGTCGCGTCGTCATCGGCCGTCGGCTGTGCTGGGGAGTCACCGGCGGTACCGGGCAGCGCCGACTGCGCGGGCTCGTCGTGCCATCCGGGGATCCCCGTGATGACGGGCGCGACTCGGGTCGCATCGTCGGCCGGATCGAACGGCTCTTCCGCGGAGGACGGGAGAGCGGACGGTGCGGCATCGGGCGTCGCAGCGACGGGTGCGGCGCCGCCGAACAGTCCGTCGAGCCCGGTGGCCGTGCGGGAGTCCGCCGCGGATGCCGGCTGAACCGGCGCCGGAGCGTCCGTCGTGGGCTGACCGAACATCGCCCGGCTGAAGGCGTCGTCTCCGACGGGCCCGGTCTCTTCGGACCCGTCGTCCTCCTCCGGCGCACCGAACAGCGTGCGCAGCATGTCCGTGCTCGTCGGGGGCTCTTCGTGGCCGTCCTCGTCATCGCTCGGGAAGAGCTGCTCGTCGGTGTCCCCGCCGCCGGGCAGATCCGCGGCGTTGCGGGTCGCCGAACCGCGCTCGGCACCGTGCGGAGCGCCGCCGGTGCCGTGGAAGAACGCGTTCATGCCGGACGGGTCGACGCCCCGGTGGGAGCCGGTCTGCGCCCGCGCCTCGCGACGCGTGCGCGGCGGCGTGGAGGGATCGTCGATGGTCACCCGCCTACGCTACCCAATGAGTCTGAGACTCGCCCCTCCGTGTCAGGAGGTGGCTATGATCGAGGCACAACCACGGGAGTCCGGCGTGCCGGGCTGAGAGGAAGCGAACCGCGCTTCGACCGTCGAACCTGATCCGGATCATGCCGGCGCAGGGAGGAGTTCCATATGAGTGCGTCCACATCCGTCCCGAACGAGAAGATCGTCGAGAAGGCCGCCCCGTCGCGCAACCTGCGCTGGCGCGTCGTCGACATCGTCGTCGCCGCCGTTCTCGGCGTCGCCGTCGGCCTTCTGTTCTGGGCCTGGAACATCGTCGGTGGCGCCTGGTTCGGCGCCGCAGACGCGCTGACCCCCGGCCTCGGCGGCATCGCTGTCGGCATCTGGCTGATCGGCGGCGTCATCGGCGGGCTCGTCATCCGCAAGCCCGGTGCCGCTCTGGTCGTCGAGGTGGTCGCAGCGATCATCTCGATGCTGATCGGCAACGTCTGGGGCGTCTCCACCGTGTTCTCGGGCATCGTGCAGGGCCTGGGAGCCGAACTGATCTTCGCGCTGTTCGCCTACCGCCGGTTCGGCATCGGCGTCGCCGCTCTCGCCGGTGTCGGCGCGGCCGCGGCCGCCTGGGTGTTCGAGCTGTTCTACGGCAGCTCGCCGAACATCCTGAAGTCGTTCGAGTTCAACGCCATCTACCTCGGCACCCTGATCGTCTCGGGGGCGCTGCTGGCGGGTGTGGTGGGGTGGTTCCTCGTGCGCGCGCTGGCGTCCACCGGTGCGCTCAGCCGTTTCGCGGCGGGCCGAGAAGCGCGCCGCGAGGTCTGAGCATGGCGTCGGGTCCCGCCCGGGTCGTCGCACGCGACTGGGGCTGGCGATACGCAGGGCGGCGTCTGCCCGCGGTCAGCGGAACGACGTTCACGATCGAGCCCGGAGAGCGCGTGCTGCTGCTCGGTGCCTCCGGCGCGGGCAAGTCGACACTGCTCGCCGGTCTCGCAGGGCTCCTCGGCGACGCCGACGAGGGGGAGCGCACGGGCGCTCTGCTCGTCGACGACGCGCTTCCGGAGCAGAGTCGCGGCCGCATCGGCCTGGTCCTGCAGGATCCGGATGCCGGCGTCGTGCTGTCCAAGGTCGGCGACGACGTCGCCTTCGGATGCGAGAACCTCGGCGTTCCCGCATCCGAGATCCCCGGACGCGTGTCGGAGGCGCTGGAGGCGGTCGGCCTGGATGTGCCGCTGCAGCGGCCGACGAAGGCGCTGTCCGGCGGGCAGAAGCAGCGGCTGGCGCTCGCCGGAGCCTTGGCGATGCGCCCCGGGCTGCTGCTGCTGGATGAGCCGACCGCGAACCTCGATCCGGCCGGCGTCGCCGAGGTGCGCGAGAGCGTCGCCCGTGTCGTCGCCGAGACCGGGGCGACGCTGGTCGTCGTCGAGCACCGCACCGAGGTGTGGTCCGATCTGATCACCCGGGTCATCGTGCTGGCCGCAGACGGTGGCCTGCTGGCCGACGACCCGCCGGCCGATGTCTTCGGCAGGTACGCGCAGACGCTGGCGGATGCCGGGGTGTGGGTGCCGAACCTTCCCATCGATCTGCCCGCGCTGCCGCGCTCGGACGGCGCCTCAGTGCTGGAGGCGCACGGGCTCGCGATCGGGCGGGAGCGTCGCACGGTCGTGCAGGCCGGTCTCGAGCTCGCCCTGCCGCAGGCATCCGCGACGGTGATCACCGGGCCGAACGGTGCGGGCAAGTCCACGCTGGCGCTCACGCTGGCTGGTCTCCTGCCCGAGCTCGCGGGATCGGTGACCGCGGCCGAGCGGCTGCGCGGCAGGAGCGGGCTGCGTCCGTTCCGCTGGACCTCGCGTGAACTGCTGACCCGCATCGGCACGGTGTTCCAGGAGCCGGAGCACCAGTTCCTCGCGCAGACGCTCCGAGAGGAGCTCGCCGTCGGGCCCCGGGCCCTCGGCTGGTCGGCGGAGCGCACGACGGCCGTCGTCGACGGGCTGCTCGAGCGCCTGCACCTCGACCACCTCGCGGAGGCCAACCCGTTCACCCTCTCCGGCGGCCAGAAGCGCCGGCTGTCGGTCGCCACCGTGCTCGCCGCGACGCCCGAGGTGATCGTGCTCGACGAGCCGACGTTCGGGCAGGACAGGCGCGGATGGATCGAACTCGTCCTGCTCCTTCAGGAGGAGGTCGCGCGGGGCACGTCGATCGTCGCCGTCACGCACGACGAGGCCGTGACCAGGCATCTGGGCGACCGGCGCATCGTGCTGGATCAGGTGGTGCCGGTATGAGCGCCGTCATCGCCCCGACAGAGGCCCGTGCCGCGTGGCTCGACGGCGTGAATCCCGTCACCCGCATCCTGCTCGCGCTGCTGCTGTCGATCCCGCTGTTCGCGTCGATCGACGTTGTCAGCGGGCTGGTCGCGATCGCGCTGCAGCTGATCTGCATCCCGCTGACCGGGCTGCCGCTGCGCACCGTGCTGAGCAGGATGGGGCTGCTCGCAGCGATCTCCCCGATCGCCGGCCTGAGCATGCTGCTCTATGCGGAACCCGAGGGGCAGATCTACTGGACCTTCGGCGTCGCCACGATCAGTGAGGAGTCGATCCGCCTGGCCTTCGCGGTGAGCCTGCGTGTGATCGCGCTGGGGCTACCCACGATCCTGCTGTTCGGTCGGGCCGATCCGACCGAGGTCGCCGATGCGCTGGCCCAGGTCGCGCACCTGCCCAGCAGGTTCGTGCTCGGTGTGCTTGCCGGCACCCGCATGCTCGGGCTGTTCCTCGACGACTGGCGCACGATGGGTCTCGCCCGCCGCGCACGCGGCGTCGGCGACCACGGCGCGATCCGGCGCTTCTTCTCGATGGCGTTCGTACTGCTGGTGTTCGCGGTGCGCCGCGGGTCGAAGCTGGCGATGGCGATGGAGGCGCGCGGGTTCGGCTCCGACATCCCGCGCACCTGGTCCCGCCCGTCCCGGCTGCACTCCCGCGACGCGGTCGCGGTGCTCGGCGGCGTCCTGATCATGGCGGCCGCGCTCGCAGCAGCGGTCGCCGCCGGCACGTTCCGCTTCATCTGGTCGTGACGAGGCTCGCGACGTGCCCGCTAGGGTGAGCGGCATGACGCGACGGCAGGGAACCCGGATGCCACGGGCGGCGGCGCTGCTCGCGGCGATGCTGCTCGTGCTGTCCGTGACCGCGTGCAGCGGCGGCACCAGCGAGCGGTACGGGCCCGGAGACGAGTTCCCGCCCGGCGGCGTGCCCACGGCGATCGCCTGGCCGTCGGACTGGCTCGAGGGCACCGCGGGGGAGGAGATCCCCGGCATCGGCGGCGAGGTCGTCGCGATCCGCCTGGAGTACCGCGACGGCCATTGGATGTGGCGGGTCACGAGCGCCGATCCGGCGTACGACGGACTGGACGACGGGCTCTCCGACCCGAAGCGGGGCCGCGAGGCACTGCTCGAAGGCGACACCAGGGAGCTGATCCAGGAGCACTACGTGACCCTCACCGAACTCGAGCTGAACGGTGCCGCGCCGGGCATCCTCATGGCGGCGAGGAACGCGGGCGAGACCTGGCCGAACCCGCGGGTCATCGAGTTGCGGGTCGTCGAAGCCGACGGCTCCCCGGTGTGGGCGGCGACGATGTACGACGCGAACACCCGCGAGATCTCGGTCATCCAGATCGATCCCGCGGCACCCGATCGGCTCTGATCGGCCCATCTGCCGAGCTCTGGCAGGATGGGAGTGTGCGCCCATCCAGGAGACCCGCGGTCATCCGCGGGTTCGCCGCCGCCTCGACGGCGACGTTCGTCGCCCTCGCCGCGCACGTCACTGCGGGCGGTGCGATGCCCGGCCCGCTGGGCGTCCTCGCCCCCTGGCTGCTCTCCCTCATGGTCTGCGTGCTGCTCGCCGGGCGGAAGCTGTCGGCGCTGCGGCTGTCGATCTCGGTGATCGTCAGCCAGCTGCTCTTCCACGGCCTGTTCGTGCTCGGCATGATCACGCCCACCGGCACGATCGGCGGGCACGTGCACGGCG
>JAITUD010000262.1 GCA_031286555.1 Microbacterium sp.
GCGGGAGCTTCGGCTGGAGGGCAACTTCAGCGACGTCTTCGAGGTGTCGGTGCCGGACGGGTACGAGCGCGACGCGCTCTACCTGCTCACGCCGGATCTCATGGTGATCCTGCTCGACGAGGCGGCCGATCTCGACATGGAGATCGTCGACGGCACCCTGCACGTGTACCTGCAGCCCGACGACCTCGCGGATCCCGCGGCGCTGGAGAGATTCCTCACCGTCATCTCCGCGCTGCACGAGCGATTCGGACGCCGCACGCTGCTGTACCGCGACGAGAACGCGCCCGTGCTCGGACCTCTGACGCCGCGCCGCTCCGGGGACACGCTCTCCGCCGCGGCGCGCGCGATGCCGACGCGCGCCCGGATCCTCCCGGTGCTGCTCGGCATCCTCGTGCCGTTCGTGCCCCTCGCCATCGGCATCGGCTGGATGGCGGTCTCCGGCTGACGGCAGTCCTCATCCGGATGCGCCGACGCCCCCTCGCGATCATGGATCGCAAGGGGGCGTCGGCGTATGCGGTTCAGACCAGCAGCTGGTGCCGAGCGAGGTCCCGATAAAGGGGAGTGGACTCGATCAGCTCGTCGTGCGTGCCCTGCCCGACCACGGAGCCGTCCTGCAGCACGACGATCAGGTCGCTGTCGACGACGGTGGACAGACGGTGCGCGATCACGACCAGCGTGCGGTCTGCGGAGACCGCGTCGATCGCCTCGCGCATGCGCTGCTCGTTGACGCCGTCCAGGGACGAGGTCGACTCGTCGAGCAGCAGGATCGGTGCCTCGGTCAGCAGCGCCCGTGCGATCGCGAGACGCTGGCGCTCGCCGCCGGAGAGCATCACGCCGTCCTCGCCGACCGGGGTCGCAAGGCCCAGCGGTCCGCGCTCCAGCACGTCGCCGAGGTTCACCGCGCGCAGCACGCGCTCGCAGTCGGCGTCGGTGGCATCCGGGACGGCCAGGCGCAGGTTGTCGGCGAGCGTTCCGGCGAGAGTCGGCGCATCCTGCTCGACATAGCCGAACTGTGCGCGCAGCTGTTCGCGCGGGTAGGTGCGCAGGTCGTGCCCGGCGAGCCGGATAGAGCCGCCGGTCGGGTCGTAGAAGCGCTCGATCAGCGAGAGGATCGTGCTCTTGCCGGCGCCGGAGGGGCCGACCAGCGCGACACGGGCGCCGCGCGGCACGGCGAAGGACACTCCGCGCAGCACCTCGCGAACGGGCTGCGTCGCGGCGTCCGTATCGGCGGCCAGGTGCGCGTCGGCGAGCAGGTCGTTGGCGGCCTTCGCGGCCGCTTCGCGAGCCGCGACCACGTTCTCGGGGTACTGGAATCGCACGTCGCGGAACTCGATCGCGGCGGAGCCGGCGACCGGTGCGGCCGTGGCCGCGGCATCCGGCTCGTCGGCGTCGGTCTCGGCCGGCAGGTCGAGGATCTCCTGGATGCGGCCCAGTGCGCCGAGCGCCTGGTTCACCGAGGTGATCGCGCCGAACGCCTGACCCAGAGGCATGATCAGCATGAACAGGAACATGATGAACGTCACCAGCGACGCGATCGTGATCGCCCCGGATGCCACACGGAAGCCGCCGACTCCCAGCACGACGAGCAGCGAGAGCTGCAGGGCGATGCCGGCGATCGGCACCACGAGCGAGGAGATCTTCGCGATCCGCACGCCGATGCCGTACGCCTCGCTCGCCAGTCCCGTGACGGCCTCGTTCTCGCGCTCGGTGGCGCCCGAGGCGCGGACCGTGCGGATCGATGAGACCGCGCGCTCGACACCGGATGCCAGTTCGCCGACCTTCTGCTGCTGCGCGGTCGACGCCGTGCGGATGCGGCCGCTGAGCAGCACCACCACCACGACGGACGCCCCGATCACCAGCACGATCAGCAGGAGCAGGATCGGGTCGATCACCAGCATCGCGATGAGAGCGCCGACGAACAGCAGGGCGCTGCCCACGGCATCCGCGAGTCCCTGGGTGAGCACGGCGTAGAGCAGCGTCGTGTCGGTGCCCACGCGCGAGACGAGGTCGCCGGTGCGGCGCGCGTCGAACTCGCTGACGGGCAGATGCAGGATTCGCGCGATCAGCCGGCGCCGGCTGGAGAGCACCACGGCCGTGCCGGTGCGCTGCAGCAGGTAGTGCTGATAGCCCGAGATCACGGACGACACGATCACGAACGCGATCAGCGCCCAGATCAGCATGCCGAGCGGCAGGCTCTCCTGGACGCGCTGGATCACCTGGCCGACGAGCAGCGGCTGCACGAGCGAGGCCGCCGCGCCGACGATGCTGAGGATCGTGACGACCACCAGCACCTTCTTGTGTTCGAACAGGAAAGGGAGGAGCTGGCGGAACGAGGCGCGCGGACCGTCCTGCTGCGCGCCGCGTCCGCGTCGGCGTGCTGTCGCCGTGCGAGACATGGAGAGACCTTCTTCGATGGGGGCTGAACCATTGTGCTCCGGTCTGCTTATGGGCCGCCTGTTCGTTTCATCTGCCGGATGTCGGCGCAATCCACTACCGTGAGGCGGGTGCCCGCACCTGTCATCGCCGCCAAGGACCTCGTCAAGGCCTACCGTTCCAAGGGGAAGCCCGACTTCCTCGCCGTCGACGGGTTGAGCTTCGAGGTCGCTCCGGGCGAGTCGTTCGGGCTGCTCGGCCCGAACGGCGCGGGCAAGTCCACGACGATGAAGATGGTCGGCGCGGTGTCGGCCCGCACGGCCGGCGAGCTCAGCATCCTGGGCCTGGATCCCGACAGATACGGACCCGAGATCCGCTCGCGCCTGGGCGTCGTGCCGCAGCAGGACACGCTCGACGGCGAGCTGAACGTGCGCGAGAACCTGTACATCTACGGCCGCTACTTCGGGCTGCCCGCGAAGGTCTGCAAAGAGAAGGCGGCCGAGCTGCTGGAGTTCGCGCAGCTCGAGGACAAGGCGTCGTCGAAGGTCGAGCAGCTCTCCGGTGGCATGAAGCGCCGGCTCACGATCGCGCGCGGGCTGATCAACGATCCCCGCATCCTGCTGCTGGACGAGCCGACGACCGGCCTCGATCCGCAGGCGCGGCACGTGCTCTGGGACCGGCTGTTCCGGCTCAAGGAGCAGGGCACCACGCTGGTGCTGACCACGCACTACATGGACGAGGCCGAGCAGCTCTGCGACCGGCTCGTCGTGGTCGACAAGGGCCGCATCATGGCCGAGGGCACGCCGGCGTCGCTGATCCGGGAGCACTCCAGCAGGGAGGTCCTCGAGGTGCGCTTCGGCTCGGCGCACAACAAGGAGGCGGCGAAGCGGATGCACGGCATCGGCGACCGCGTCGAAGAGCTGCCGGATCGTGTGCTGGTCTACGCGCAGGACGGCGAGGCCGCGCTCGAGCAGGTCAGCGCCCGCGACCTGCATCCGATCACCTCGCTGGTGCGCCGCTCGAGCCTGGAGGACGTGTTCCTGCGGCTGACCGGAAGGTCGCTGATCGAATGAGCACGGATGCACGGACGGAGCTCTCGCTCGACGATCTGCGCGCCGAGGCGATGGCCGCAGGCAGGCGGCCGCGCAGGCGCGGCTCGCTGTACGTCGCCGAGCACATCATCCGGGCGATGCGCGCCTATGGCTGGACTCTGGTGGTCGGTGCCGTCGGCCAGCCGGTGCTGTACCTGGTGGGTCTGGCGCTGGGCCTGGCCGCACTGATCCAGGCGCCGATCCAGGACGGCGGGCAGCAGGTCGGCTACGTCGTCTTCGTTGCGCCGGCGCTGCTGATGACCGCGGGCATCACCGTGGCATCCGAGGAGTTCAGCTATCCGGTGATGGGCGGTTTCAAGTGGCGCCGCTTCTATTACGGATTCAGCGCCTCGCCGCTGTCGTCCGGGCAGATCGTCAACGGCCAGGTGATCGGTGTCAGCGCTCGCGTGGTGCTGACCGTGACGCTCTACTACCTGTTCCTGCTGCTGTTCCCTGCGGTCGAGACACCGGCGACCGGGTGGATCATGATCCTGGTCGGCATCCTCGCCGCGCTCGCCTTCGGCACTCCGATGCTCGCCTATGCGGCATCCCTCGAGGAGGACACCGGGCAGTTCGCGCTGGTGCAGCGCTTCGTGTTCATGCCGATGTTCCTGTTCTCGGGCACGTTCTATCCGCTGGACACCCTGCCGGTGTGGCTGCAGTGGATCGGCTGGATCTCACCGCTCTGGCACGCCACCGAGCTAGGCCGAGACCTGTCGTACCCGCGCGAGACGAGTGGGCTGATGGTCGCCGTGCACGTCGTGGTGCTGCTCGCATTCGCGGTGGGCGGCTACCTCGCCGCCCGGCGCATCTTCGCGAGGAGGCTGGCCGCATGACGACGACGGAGATGACGGATGCTCCGCGCGTACGTGCCGGGGGAGTGCGGGCGCTCTGGGCGGGCAACCCCTGGTCGGTGGTGCTGCGCGGCCTGATCGCGGCGCGGTCGTCGAGCTTCGTGGTCATCCTGTCCGGCTTCTTCGAGCCGGTGCTGTACCTCGCCTCGATGGGCATCGGCCTGGGTGCGCTGATCGGCGACGTGCAGACCGAGTCCGGGGCATCCGTGCCCTATGCGGCGTTCATCGCGCCCGCCCTGCTGGCCGTGTCGGCGATGAACGGCGCGATCTACGACTCCACCTGGAACGTCTTCTTCAAGCTGAACTACGGCAAGCTCTACGAGGGGATGCTGGCGACCTCGCTCGGCCCGCTCGACGTGGCGCTCGGCGAGATCATCTACGCGCTGCTGCGCGGACTGGTCTACGCGAGCGGGTTCATGATCATCATGCAGATCTGGGGCCTGAACCTGTCGTGGACGGCGATCCTCGCCCTGCCGGCGGTGGCGCTGATCGCTTTCGGTTTCGCGAGCTTCGGCATGGCGGTGACCAGCTACATGAAGGCGTTCCAGCACATGGACTGGATCCAGTTCGTGCTGATGCCGATGTTCCTGTTCTCGGCGACGTTCTACCCGATCACGGTCTACCCCGAGTGGGTGCAGCGGGTCGTGCAGGCGCTGCCGCTCTGGCACGGCGTCGAGCTGATCCGCGGGCTGACCACGGGGGCGCTCTACCCCGGGATGCTGTGGCACGTGCTCTACTACGTGGTGATGATCGCGATCGGGCTGGTGTTCACGACCAAGCGGCTGCGCGCGCTGTTCCTCGGCTGAGGGTCATCGTTCCGAGGCGGGCTCCGCGTGCCCGGCGGCACGCAGCACGTTGATCACGTCCTCGAGGTCGGTGCCGGTCGCCGCGGTCTCCTCCGCGAGCTCGCGGATGCGGCGGATCACCGAGGTCGGCAGCATGCCGGCCGTCTCCGCCACGCGGGTGCCGGCCGCCGTGCGTGTGACGACGAGGCCGTCCTGCTCCAGCATCCGGTAGGCCTTGGCGGCCGTGCCCTGAGCGACGCCCAGATCGGCCGCGGTCTGCCGGACCGTCGGAAGCCGTTCATCCGCTCCCAGCTGGCCCGAGACGATGAGGGCGCGCAGTTGGCGGTAGATGTCGACGGCGGAGCCGCCGTCCTCGGATGCGGCGATGAGCGGGCTCGCGGTCATCGGACTGCCTCCGCCTCGATCGGCTCGTCGGCCTCCGCCTGTTCGGCGGGGCGAGCGCGCCGGAACCCTTCGCCGGCGGCGACCAGCAGGATGACGAGCCCGGCGATCTCGAGGATCGGCGCAAGCCAGCCCGCTGCGACCGCGAGCTCGGCGTAGCGCCAGGTCGCATCGAAGTGGTCGTCACCGCGGTCTCTGAGGATCGTCAGGGCGGTGCCCGAGCCGGCGCGTGCGATCAGCCACCACGCTCCCGACAGGGTGAGCAGCATCGCCGCCGTAGCGATGCGCGTGACACCGGCGGCCGTCGCACGGCGTGCGACGCGTTCAGCGGCGACGGTCTCCGGCCGGGAGAACGGGCGCGCCGCATTGCGGTCGAGCGCGCCCCAGGCCAGAGCGCCGAGGGCCGCGGCGCAGACGAGGACGGGAAGGCCGTACGCCCAGCCGTAGAACAGCACGCGGATCGGCGGGATCGACGGCTCGTTGGCGATCGGGATCTCCAACCAGACGTACAGTCCCTGGCTGTTCGGAGACGACGCGAAACCGGCGGTCACGGTAGTGACGACGAGGGCGAGCACGACGAGGCCCGCGGAGATGATGGCCATGCGGGTGCTGAAGCTCGTCCAGGTCCGGCGTCCGGTGGTGACCATCGGCTGTTCCGGGCGCTCGCTGCCCACGGCGGTGATCATCCAGAGGACGATGGCGATTCCGATGGCGGCCACAGCCAGCGGGGCGGCGAATCGCCACCAGTGGATGAGCTCCGTGTCGGTCACGATGTAACCGCGCTCGATGAACTCGGCGATGTAGGCGACGACGGTCACGAGTGCGACGACCGCCAGGGCGCGCCGCTCCGCGGCGTACTTGCTCGGGGCGGCAGCGCCCGCGACGTCGCCCGTCTGCGGCTTCGGCCGGAACAGGAGGATGCCGACGGCGATCACGATCGCGGCGAGGAGCGCGATGGGCGGGAAGAAGAGGATCCCGGAGAGGAATGTGGCCGGGTCGAATGCGGCTGCGCTGCTCGGCATGGTGCCTCCTGAACTGGTTGTGTCATATGTCTATCACAACTTGTGCTGCAGGCAAGGTACAAGATCTGTGGCAGGGTGGGCGGATGCTGATTCCCCCGAAGGCCCGTCCCGGTGATCGCGTCGCCGTCCTCTCGCCCGCATTCGCCGCGCCCGCGGCCGGCCCGGAGGTGCACGAGCAGGCGATGCGGCGGCTCCAGCAGGCGACCGGACTGATTCCCGTCGAGTACCCGACGACGCGGGTGATGGGTGCCGCACCCGAGGCGCGAGCGGCCGATGTGAACGCGGCTTTCGCCGATCCGAGCATCCGTGCGATCCTTGCGACGATCGGCGGTGACGACCAGATCCTCGTCACGCCGCATCTCGACCCGGCACTCGCGCAGGCCGACCCCAAGCCGTTCCTCGGCTTCAGCGACAACACCAACATCCTGAACTGGCTCTGGGCGAACGGCGTCGCCGCCTTCCACGGCGGCTCGACGCAGCTGCACCTCGGTGCGGGGCCTGCGATCGACGACATCCATCTGCGCTCTCTGAAGGCGGCGCTGCTGGACGGCGGAGAGATCGAACTGACCGAGCCGGGGGAGTCCGAGGACGTCGGGCACCCGTGGGACTCGCCCGAAGCGCTGACAGAGTTCGGCGCTCGGGTGCCGACCGACCCGTGGGTCTGGGCCGGGCCCTCGCGGCGCGTGAAAGGCCGCACCTGGGGCGGCAGCCTCGAGGTCATCGGCGAGCTCGCTCACGCGGACCGCCTCCCGGCTGTCGAAGAGCTCGAGGGGGCGATCCTGCTGCTGGAGACCTGCGAGGAGCTCCCGAACGCGGACTGGGTGCAGCGCTGGGTGCGCGCTCTCGGTGAGCGCGGCCTGCTCGCGGCAGTCGCCGGCGTGCTCGTCGCCCGACCGATCGTCAGCAACTTCGAGGTGAAGCCGTCGCCCGAGGAGCGGGTCGCGCTGCGTGCCGCCCAGCGCGACGCGATCATCGGCGAGGTCACCCGCTACAACCCGGATGCGGTCGTGTGCGTCGGCGTGCCCTTCGGCCACACCAGACCGCAGTGGATCCTGCCCTATGGCGGCACGGTCGCCCTCGACGGCGCCGCTCGCACCGTGACCGCGCAGTACGGGGCGGGGAGCGCGTGACCGCGAAGAAGTGGATCCTGTTCGACATCGGCGGCGTGCTCGAGCTCGTCGATGACGACACCTGGCAGGAGCAGTGGTGGCAGCGCTGGTGCGTGCACACGGGGCTGGAGCGTCGGGACTTCGATGCCAGGGTCGAGGGCGCCGAGTTGCCCGAGATCGACGTCAGGGCCGGGCTCGAGGCGGAGTTCTGGCAGCGCCTGGGCGCCGCGCTGAACCTCGACTCGGACGATCGCGACGCGATGCGTGCCGAGTTCTGGGACGCCTACTGCGGCGAGGCGAACACCGAGCTGATCGAGTACGCGCGCTCGCTGCGCGGACGGGCCGGGCTCGCGATCCTGTCCAACTCCGCTGACGGCGCTCGGGAAGAGGAGGAGCGCCGCTACGGCTTCTCCGAGATCTTCGATCCGATCTGCTACAGCCACGAGCAGGG
>JAITUD010000235.1 GCA_031286555.1 Microbacterium sp.
CCAGAGCCGACAAAGGCAGAGCGAATGCTCTGCCTTTCGCCGTTTTCGGCGGGCTCTGCTCTCGGGTCCGTCCGGAATCCACCCAGAACAGGACAGGACCCATGCACACACTCGACGCCACCTCCGATCTCCACGTCGCCGGATTCACCACCATCCCGTCGCCCGCTGAGGTCCTTGCCGAGCACCCGCTCGACGACGATGCGGCCGGGCTCGTCGCGCGCACCCGCGACGAGGTGCGCGCGATCATGGCGGGCGAGGACGACCGGCTGCTCGTCGTGGTCGGGCCGTGCTCGATCCACGACCCGGATGCCGGGCTCGAGTACGCCTCCCGCCTGACGCGCGAGGCCGACCGTCTCGGCGACGACCTGCTGATCGTGATGCGCACCTACTTCGAGAAGCCGCGCACCACCGTCGGCTGGAAGGGGCTCATCAACGACCCGCACCTCGACGGCAGCCACGACATCGCCACCGGACTGCGGCAGGCGCGCGGTTTCCTACGCGACGTCGTCGGGCTCGGGATGCCGTGTGCGACGGAGTTCCTCGAGATGATCAGCCCGCAGTACATCGCGGACCTCGTCACCTGGGGTGCGATCGGCGCGCGCACCACGGAGAGCCAGTTGCACCGCCAGCTCGCCTCGGGCCTGTCGATGCCGATCGGGTTCAAGAACGGCACGGACGGCGGGCTGCAGGTGGCGCTGGACGCCGCAGTCGCGGCATCCGCTGCGCAGGCGTTCCTCGGGATCGACGCCGACGGGCGGGCGAGCCTGGTGGCGACCACCGGCAACCCCGGCACCTCGGTGATCCTGCGCGGCGGCGCGGACGGCCCGAACTACGGGTCGGAGCACGTCGACCGGGCCGCGCAGCGGCTGTCGGCGGCGGGCGCCTGCGACCGGCTGATCATCGATGCGAGCCATGGCAACAGCGGCAAGGACCATCTGCGGCAGGCGGTCGTGGTGTCGGAGCTGGCGGCGCAGATCGCCGCAGACGGGCGGGCGATCGCCGGAGTGATGATGGAGAGCAACCTCGTCGCCGGCGCGCAGAAGCTGGACGTGGCCACAGGGCCGGCCGGGCTGGTGCGCGGTCAGAGCGTGACGGATGCCTGCATGGGCTGGGATGTCACGGTCGAGGGCCTGGAGCAGTTGGCGGAAGGGGTGCGAGGGCGGCGGTGATGAGTGCTGCGCCTCGTCTCAGAATGGCTGGGACTCTTGTCTTCTTCGAATCTTTGTTCTAACCTGGTTGCATGGATCTCGTCGAGGAGCAGGCGCCGGTGGAGGTCTCCGCTGCGGAGATGCTCGGGTTCCTTCTCGATGACGTGTCGGTGGCGGAGTTCGAGGTGAACCGGCAGGCGGCGCTGCGGGTGGAGCGGATGCTGGAGGTCTGCGAGACCGCGCGGCGGTGCCCGGATGTGTATGTGCTCGACGCGGATCCGGAGATGGCCGAGCGCGGTGTGATCGCCGATCTGGCACTGAGACTGCGGGTGTCTGAAGTGCAGGTGCGCGCGGACGTGGCGAATGGGCGGACCGCGAAGGCGCTGCTGCCACAGCTGTGGGGTCGGGCTCGGGCGGGGTTCGCCGCGATGCGGCTGGTCGAGTACACGATCGGTGAGGCGCAGTTGCTGCAGCCTGCGGCCGGTTGCCCGGACGAGACGCAGGCTGCAACGGATGCTGCGATCGCGGAACTGGACCGTCGCGCGGCCGAGTGGGTACTGCGGTGCTCGCCGGTCGCGTACCGCCGCCGGGTGCGCAAGTTCATCGTCTCCGTCCTCGGCGACACCGCCTCGCGCCGGCACACCCGCGCCATGGCTGACCGGAAGGTGCGGTCCACGCCTGCCGGGGACGGCATGTCGTGGGTGGCCGCGCTGGTGCCCACCCACCGTGCCGAGGCCGCCATGCGCCGGTTGAACTCGACGGCCAAGCACCTGCAGAAGGGTGAGCGCGGCGGGCGGACGCGGGATCAGATCCGTGCGGATCTGTTCCTGGACTGGCTGTGCGGAGAAGGCACTGACAGGCCGGTGAAGACGAAGGTGTTCGTCACGATCCCGATCCAGCTGCTCGCCGGGCAGCCCGTCCCGGTCGAGCAGGCCAGGGTCGTCGGTGGAGATGCGATCGACTCGCTCACCGCGAAGCAGATCTTTCTCGACGCGACAGCCTTCCACCGGGTCATCACCGATCCCGTCAAAGGCGTCGTGGTCGACATGGACCGCCGCACCTACCGTCCCACTCGGGCGCAGAAGGATTGGCTGATCCTGAACCACGGAACCTGCTCCCGCGACGGATGCACGCGGTTGGCCGTGGACGCGGAGTTCGACCACGACAAGCCCTGGGCCTCCGGCGGAACCACCGACCTGGACCAGCTGCGCCCGCTGTGCCCGACCGACCACAAGCACCGGCACCGGTTGCGATTCGTCTACCGCACCAGAGCGGACAACACCGTTCAGGTCATCAGCCCGACCGGGTTCCAGACCGAACCACCACCGCCCTTCTGATTCGGCAGTTCAGCCGAGCACAGTCTCGATCGAAGTGATGGTCTGCTCAAGCGGGCCGTTGCCGTCGATCCACAGGGCTCCGGGACGTGCATCCCGCAGGATGTCGAGCGAAGCAGCCAGCTCTGAGGCATCCGACGGACCGACAAGACGGGCGTTTACTGCGTGTTCGGGGCGGGTGGGCGTCTCGTCGCGGCCGCGCAGCCGTTCCGCGAGCACATCGGCGTCGACGTCGAGGATGAGCTCGTGGAATGCCGCTGAGCGACGCTCGGCGGCATCCTGCAGCGCCTCGATGAACTCCGTGCGCGCCAGGTACTGACCGACGAACACGTCATGTCCCGAACCGAGCTGCTCGTCGATGACCGCGAGCGCAAGACGCCGAGCCTGCAGGCCCGACGCGACCGGGTCCTGCTCCCACTCGCCGAGGGCGTGCTTCAGCTGATCGATGTCCAGCGCGAGGGCGAGGGCCTGAGCGCCCGCTAAGGACTGTGCGACTGTGGACTTCCCCGAGCCCGGGGCGCCGTTGATGAGCACCAGGCGGGTCAACGGCCTTCCTCCTCGTCGCGCTTGACCAGGTCCATCCCCGCCGCGGCGTACTGCCGCAGCGTCGCGCCGGGCAGGAACGCCTGGGTCAGGGCGACGCCGATGCGGGGCAGGTCGACGGCCTCGCGGTAGAGCAGATGCAGCGTCTCGTAGCGCGGGTGGAACTTCTCCTTGAACCGATGCAGCGACTTGAAGCCGTACACCGGCTCCAGCAGATCCGACAGGCGAGTGCTGAGGGCGGCGATCGCGCCGGCCTCAGGCGGGTAGTCGTGCGTCAGCGGCGCACCGGAGAGCGACAGGAACTCGGCGCCCTCGTCACGGAACGCGGCCGCCGACATCCCGATCAGGTACTCCATCACCGGAGGGAACCCGCCTGGCCGACGCCGCATGAGGTCGAGCGTCCAGCCGCGCACGGTGCCACCCGGGCCGTAGACCGGCAGCCAGGAGAGGAAGCCGTCGACGTCGCCGTTCGCTGCGGTGGCGATCGCGACACGCACATGCGGATCCTCCGCCTCGGCGAGCGTGCCGAGCGTGAACCGCATCTCGGGCAGGTCCTTGTCGCCCACCCACAGCTCGGAGATCGCCTGCAGCTGCGCGCGCACGCCCCAGCGCTCGTCCGCCAGCTTCGAGAAAGCGAACGTCTCACCCTCGCGCTGAGCGCGGTTCGTCGCCGTGCGGATCGCGCCCCAGCGCTTGCCGGTGAATTCCAGACCGGGCAGGTCGACGATCGTGTCGTCGGCGACGACCAGGCTCTGCCAGCCTGCAGGCACCGCTGCGCGGGTGGCGTCGTCGGCGCTGAAGAAGCAGGGGATCGCGCCAGCGCGCTCGGTTCGTTCGATGAACTCGGCCACGGCCGTCGCGCGGTCGGCGGGATCGCCGATCGGATCGGCCAGCGCAAGCGCGACGCCGTTGTGCCGCTGGTAGGCGACGATCCCGCCGGAAGTGCGCAGGTACTCGTTCGGCTCCCATGTCGTCATCCATGACAGCGTGCCGCCGCCGTGCTGCTGCAGCGCCGCGACGACCTCGTCACGGGTCGGTGCGGTGCCGCCGCCCAGCGGCGGCCGGCGCCGCCACCGGAACGCGCGGCGCATGATCATCAGCATGATCAGGAACAGCGCCCAGAGGATGCCGGTGGCCACGGTCATCCTGGCGTTGATGTCGACGTCCTCGAGGTCCTTCTCCATCCCGAACCGGACCAGCAGCAGGATCAGCGCACCGAGCAGGACGTTCAGC
>JAITUD010000327.1 GCA_031286555.1 Microbacterium sp.
CTCTGGGCGCACACCTTCGACGACGAGCGGCAGGCGCTGCTCGACTTCCTCGAGTTCGTGAAGCTGCGTCGGCAGACGCATCCCGACATGCACATCTACCACTACGCGCCGTACGAGACATCGCACCTCTCCGCGATGGCGGCCCGGTACGGCGTCGGCGAGGCCGATGTCGACAGGCTGCTGCGCGAGGGTGTCTTCGTCGATCTCTACCCGCTCGTGCTGCGGTCCGTGCGCATCGGATCGCGGTCGTACTCGATCAAGAAGCTCGAGCCGCTCTACATGGGCGATGAGGTGCGCACCAGCGACGTGCAGAAGGGCGACGACTCGATCGTCAAATACGTGCAGGCGCGCGCACTGCTCGCCGACGGGCAGGATGCCGAGGCGCGCGGCATCCTCGACGACCTGGCCGACTACAACCGCTACGACTGCGTCTCGACCCGGCGTCTGCGCGACTGGCTGATCGGCCTCGCGAAGCAGGAGGGCGTGCTGCCCGCCCCGCCGGACGAGCCCGAGACCCGCGCGTACGAGCCCTCGCCGCTGTCCGTCGCGCTGATGGCCGATGCGGCGGATGCCTCGGACGAGACCGAGGCCGAGGTGTACCGGGTCGCCGCCGCAGCGATCGACTACCACCCGCGCGAGACGAAGAGCTTCTGGCAGTCGCACTTCCAGCGGCTGCGCGAGCCGGTGTCGATGTGGGAGAGCACACGGGACGTGCTTCGCGTGGATGCCGCCCGCAGCGCCGTGCGCGAGGACTGGGGCATGGGCGAGAGTGGGCGCTCACTCACCCGGCTCGTGGAGCTGCGCGGCGAGGTCGCGCCGGGCAGCACGATCGGCGTCGGCGGCAGGCCGTTCGCGCTGTATCCGATGCCGGCGCCGTTCTTCCTCGAAGCTCCGTCGCGGGTGATCCAGGTGCCGCACGAGGTCGACGTCGTCGAGGTCCTCGACGACGGATACATCATCCGTGAGCGGGCTGTGCAGGGCGAGACCTGGGCCGAACTGCCGATCGCGCTGACCCCGGCGTCACCGCCGAACGTCGGCAATCAGCAGAAGGCGATCGAGGAGTGGGCGGATGCCGTGCACCGCACCGCCCCGACGTTCCCCCGCGACGCCGCCAGCGACATCCTGCGCCGGACAGTGCCCCGCACGCTCTCCGGCGCGCCGCTGCCCGCGGTCACCGGCGACGCCGACGACCGCACGATCGATGCGATCGTGCGCGGTGTCCTCGATCTCGACCGCAGCTACATCGCCGTGCAGGGCCCGCCCGGAACGGGCAAGACCTTCACAGGGTCGCAGGTGATCGCGCGGCTGGTGCGCGATCACGGCTTCAAGGTCGGCGTCGTCGCGCAGTCGCACGCGATCGTCGAGACGCTGCTCGAGCGCGTCGTGGCCGACGGCGTCCCGGCGTCCCAGGTGGCGAAGAAGCCGAAGGACGACGAGGCCGATCCGTCGTACACGGTCATCCCCAAAGACGGGATGGCGGCGTTCATCGCCGAGCATCCGGAGGGGTTCGTCGTCGGTGGCACGGCCTGGGACTTCGCCAACACCCGCCGCGTCGACCGCGGCGGGCTCGACCTGCTCGTCATCGACGAGGCCGGGCAGTTCTCGCTCGCGTCGACCATCGCCGTCGCGGCGGGCGCACAGCGCCTGCTGCTGCTCGGAGATCCGCAGCAGCTGCCGCAGGTCAGCCAGGGCACGCACCCCGAGCCCGTCGACACCTCCGCACTCGGCTGGGTGATGGCGGGCAGGCAGGTCATCGACCCGGCGCACGGCTACTTCCTCGCGACGTCGTGGCGGATGCACCCCGCGGTCGCCGAGCCGGTCTCCCGGCTGTCCTACGCCGGGCAGCTGGCCTCGGCGCCCGGCACCGAGGGGCGCGTGGTCGAGGGCGTGGAGCCCGGTCTGCACGTCGTCCCGGTGCGGCATCGCGGCAACGCCACGCAGTCGCCGGAGGAGGCCGGCGAGGTCGTCCGCATCGTGCGCGATCTGCTCGGCCGCGCCTACACCGACGGCATGACGGATGCTGCGCCGCGCCCCCTGGAGCAGGAGGACATCATCGTCGTCGCGCCGTATAACGCGCAGAAGCAGCTGATCCATGAGTCGCTCGCCGCCGCCGGACTCGGTCGCGTGGCGGTCGGCACCGTGGACAACTTCCAGGGCAAGGAGGCAGTCGTCTCGATCACCTCACTCGCCGCCTCGAGCGGACGGGATGCGCCCCGAGGGCCGGAGTTCCTGCTGCTGCAGAACCGTCTGAACGTCGCGATCTCCCGCGCGAAGAGCGTCGCCTTTCTGGTGCACTCGCCCGCTCTGCTCGACGACCTGCCCTGGACGCCCGAGGGCGTCGCCCGCCTCAGCGCCTTCGCCCGTCTGGTCGGGGCGGACCGCGAGGACAGTTAGATTACTGAGGTGCACAGCGACGATGAGATCCTCCGCGCCTCGGCCGCGTGGGTGTGGTTCCCGCGGGGGAGCGAGCAGGAGAACACAGAGCTGCAGCTCGTGCGGTACCCGGCGCGGTTCGGCGGCGGTGTGCGCGCCTCGCAGGTGCGCTCAGCGTCGGATGCCGCGGCGGTGGTCGACCACGCGATCGAACGCACCCGGGCATGGGGCGAGACCCGTCTGACCTTCTGGACGAACCCGTCTGACCGCCCGGATCTGGAAGAGGAGTTCCAGAGCCGCGGTGCCGTACACGACGACACCGTCACAGTGTTCGCGCGCCCGATCCCAGGCGACTCGATCGAGACTCCGGCGGATGCCACGGTCGAGGTCGTCCGCACGCTCGAACAGGTCCGGGACGTCGACCTGGTGAACGTCCCGGTCTGGGAGCAGCAGCCGCTCGACGACGACGGGCTGCAGCAGGAGCTCGCCGAGGTCACCGAGTCCCTCGAGGCGGGGGAGGGGTTCCGAGTGCTCGCCCGTCTCGACGGACGCCCCGTGAGCACGGGCGGCTGCACGGTCGTCGACGGGTTCCTTCGTCTCTGGGGTGCAGCGACGCTCGCCGAGTATCGCGGCCGTGGCGCCTACCGCGCCGTCCTCGCCGAGCGCCTCCGCGTCGGCGCCGAGTTCGGCGCGACGACCGCCCTCGTGAAGGGCCGGGTCTCGACCTCCGCCCCGATCCTCGCCCGTGCCGGATTCACGCAGTACGGTGATGAGCGCAGCTACGTCCTGACCGTCTGACGGCGCGCCGTCTCAGAGCCCGTCGATCGCCGCCCGCAGCGGCTCCCACAGCGCCTCGAGCCGCGGCTCCCACGGCGGTGCCATCAGCCCGTCGCGCCAGCGCGCCTCGACCTCGTCGACGGCGAGCCACTCCGACGCAGCGACCTCGACAGGATCGACGGTGACCACGACATCCGACTCCACGGCCGCGACGTACAGGTCGATCAGCGCGGACTCCTCCGCGAAGCGTCCGACGAAGACCAGCGACGCCGCAGACGGTGAGACGCCGGTCTCCTCGCGCAGCTCCCGCGCGGCACCCTCGGCACTCGTCTCACCGGCGAGCACGCTGCCGCCGGGGAACTCCCAGTCCAGCGGGCAGTCCTTCGTCGCTGAACGCTGCGTCAGCAGCAGCATCCCGTCGTCGCGGCGCACGCAGACGCTGCCGATGACGTGGAATCCGCCCGGCGGCGGCCACCCGGGCGTCCCGCGCTCGAAGGTCGTGCCGGTGGGCACCCCGTCGGCGTCCGTGACATCCCACAGCTCTCCGGCGCCCAAGATCTTCTCCTTCGCGGCTCAGCGTTCTCGAGGACCGGACATCCGCCCAGAACAGGACGGATCCTCGCGGCAGGCCCCGACTCAGACCGTGCCGTACAGCCGGTCGCCGGCGTCGCCGAGTCCGGGCACGATGTAGCCCTTCTCGTTGAGGCGCTCGTCGAGCGCGCCCAGCACGAGCGTCACGTCGCGGTCCCCGACGAGCTTCTCGATCGCGGCGACGCCCTCCGGCGTGCCGAGCAGGCAGATCGCGGTGACGTCCTTCGCGCCGCGGTCGAAGAGGAACTGGATCGCGGCGCCCAGCGAACCGCCTGTGGCGAGCATCGGGTCGATCGCGAAGCACTGCCGATCGCTGAGGTCGTCGGGCAGGCGCTCGGCGTAGGTGGTCGGCTCGAACGTCTCCTCGTCACGCACCATGCCGAGGAATCCGACCTCGGCGGTGGGGATGAGCTTGACCAGGCCCTCGAGCATGCCGAGGCCGGCGCGCAGGATCGGCACGACGATCGGGCGCGGCTCGGCGATCTTCACGCCCATGGTCTTCGTGACCGGGGTCTGGATCTCGATCGGAGTGACGTGCACGTTGCGGGTCGCCTCGTAGGCGAGCAGCGTGACGAGCTCCTCGGTCAGCTGGCGGAACACGGGCGACGGAGTGCCCTGGTCACGCAGCACCGTGAGCTTGTGGGTGATGAGAGGGTGGTCGGCCACGTGAACGCGCATGGATACAGATTACTTTGCGGAGGGGCGGATGCCAGACTTGACCCGTGACCGCAGCCGACCTCTCCGCGATGGACCGCGCGCTCGCGCTCGCCGCCGAGGCGGGGGAGGCCGGCGACGTGCCGGTCGGCGCCGTCGTGCTCGACAGCACCGGCGCGATCATCGGCGAGGGGAGAAATCTGCGCGAGCAGACCCACGACCCGACGGCGCACGCAGAGGTGGTGGCGCTGCGCGCCGCGGCATCCGCCATCGGCGACTGGAACCTCGAGGACTGCACGCTCGTCGTGACCCTCGAGCCGTGCATCATGTGCGCGGGCGCGATCCTGCAGGCGCGCATCGGGCGCGTGGTCTTCGGCGCCTGGGACGACAAGGCCGGGGCATCCGGCTCGATGTACGACCTGCTGCGCGACCGGCGCCTGCCCTACCGCGCCGAGGTGGTCGGCGGTGTGCGGGCGGATGCCGCGACCGCCCTGCTCCGGGACTTCTTCGAAGCCCGCCGCTGACCGGCCCGCCTCGGCCGACGGATTCCGCTGCCGGGCACCGCAGACTTCCGTGAACTGGGCCCTTCTCCCTGGAACGGCGGAAGCAACAAGTGCCGCGGGCAGCCAGGGCCGGAAGCACAGAGCGCCGGGGCCGTCAG
>JAITUD010000366.1 GCA_031286555.1 Microbacterium sp.
GTGTTCACGCTTCTGCCCGGAGACGTCATCCTGACCGGCACCCCGGCGGGTGTCGGCCCGATCGTCGCGGGCGACACCGTCGAGGTCGAGGTCTCCGGCATCGGCACGCTCCGCAACCCGGTGCGTGACGCCTCGTGACGACCACCGCACTCGAGCAGAGCGATCTGGCGCGCATCCAGCGCCGCACCGTCGGCATTCTCGCGCTCGGTCAGGTGCTCGGCGGCATCGCCTTCGGCGCCACCGTGTCGCTCGGCGCGCTGCTGGCGGCCGATCTCTCCGGCGACGACGCGCTGTCCGGTCTCGCGACCGCATCGGTCACACTCGGCGCGGCCGCCGCGGCCATCCCGCTGGCCCGGTTCGCCGGGCGGTTCGGCCGGCGGCTGTCGCTGACCGCGGGCAACCTGCTCGCGCTGGTCGGGGTGAGCATCGTGATCACCGCGGCATCCGTCCGCAGCTTCCCGGTGCTCCTGATCGGCGTCATCCTGATCGGAATGGGCAACGCCGGCAACCTGCAGTCCCGATTCGCCGCGACCGACCTCGCCTCGGCGCAGCACCGTGGCCGCGATCTGTCGATCGTGGTCTGGTCGACGACGATCGGCGGTGTCGCAGGCCCGTTCCTGCTGACGCCCGGCGAGGTGGTCGGTCAGGCGCTCGGGATGCCGCACCTGACCGGCTCGTACGTCTTCTCGCTGATCGCCCAGGCTCTCGCACTCGTGCTGTATCTGGTCGCACTGCGGCCGGACCCGCTGCTGCTCGCGCTGCGGATGGCGACGGACGGCGGCAGGGCCGCGGCGCTCGGTGCCTCTGTCGACCGGCCCGTCGCCGCGCGCTATGCGATCTTCGCCGTCTCGGGATCGCACGCCGTGATGGCCTCCGTCATGGCCATGACCCCGATCCATCTGTCGCACATGGCACACGGCATGCATGGCATGGAGACGACGGAGACGGATGTCACCACTCTGGTGGGGCTGACGATCGGTCTGCATGTGGCCGGCATGTACGGGCTGTCACCGGTGTTCGGCATCCTCTCCGACCGCTGGGGGCGCGTGCGCGTCGTGCTGCTGGGCCAGGCGCTGCTCACCGCATCTCTGCTCACGGCGATCTTCGCCGGCGAGAATCCGGTCGGCGTGATGGTCGCGCTGATCCTGCTCGGACTGGGGTGGAGTGCGGCGACCGTCGCCGGTGCCGCCCTGCTGACCGAGTCGTCCACCACGCTGCCGCGCCCTCGACGACCGGGCATCAGCGACTCGCTGATGAGCCTGACGGCCGCCGTCGGTGCCGCGCTGGCCGGGCTCGTGCTGACGAACTTCGGCTACGGCGGGCTCGGAGCCACGGCACTGGTGATCGTCATCGCGATCACGGCGCTCTCGCCCCTGGCGCGCACCCGCGGTGCCGCGTGAGCTGGGCAGGCACCGGCGACGCCTACGCGGCGTCGTACGCCGCGCTGTGCGCGGGCACCGGCGCGCGGCTGCGTGAGCTCGTCGGTGCCGCCCGCGGGCGGCACCTGCTCGACGTCGGCGCGGGTGACGGCACGCTGGCTGCCGCCTGGGCGGATGCCGGATGGCGGGTCACCGGCGCCGAGCCGGAGCCGAGCATGCGCGAGGCCGCGCGCCGGCGGTATCCGTCCCTGCGGGTCGACGACGGGATGCTGCCCGAGCTGCCCTACGGGGACGGCGGCTTCGACGTCGTCGTGGCCAATTTCGTGCTGAACCACCTGCAGGATCCCCGTGCGGGAGCCGCCGAGCTGCGCCGGGTGGCCCGCGAGACGGTGATCGCCAGCACCTGGACGGCATCGCCGTCGAGTCTCTGGGCGGACGTGACCACGCGGTCCGGCCTGGCACCGGCATCCGGAGGACGCCTGCTCGCGGACAAGGACTTCGAGCGTACGACCGCCGGCTTCGAACGGATGCTGCAGGACGCAGGCTGGACGCCGCAGGTCACCGAGCTGACGTGGACCTGGCATCCGTCCGCCGAGACGCTGTGGAACTCGGTCGACGGGGGAGTGGCCGGAGCCGGTGCGTTCTATGCCGGGCTCGCACCCGAGGAACGGGCGCGCTTCCGGGCGGCATTCGACGAGATCGTGGCCGAGCGCTCGGAGGACGGCGTCATCCCGCAGACGCAGACCGCGGCGATCGCGATCGATCGGCTGCGCTGAGGCGCGCGGCAGCGGGGCGTCGTCACGCCCTAGGCTGTCGGGATGAGTGACATCGAGGTCCCCAGCGATCTGTGGACGAAAGCGACCGCGGACGCCTATGACGATCCTGACGATCCGATGTTCGCACCGGCGCTTCTGGAGGCGACGACGGCGTTCCTCGAAGAACGTGCCGAGGGGCGGGCCGCCCTGGAGTTCGCGATCGGCACCGGCCGCGTAGCGATCCCGCTGCACGAGCGCGGCGTGTCGGTGAGCGGGCTGGAGTACTCGCCCGCGATGGCCGGCCGACTGCGTGAGAAGACGGACGCGATCCCTGTCGTGATCGGCGACATGTCCTCTGCCGCCGTGCCCGGCGAGTTCGGCCTCGTGTACCTCGTGTTCAACACCATCGGCAATCTCTGGACGCAGGATGCGCAGGTGGAGTGCTTCCGCAACGCCGCGCGCCACCTCGTGCCCGGCGGCCGGTTCGTCGTCGAGGTCGGGGTTCCCTCGGTGCGCAGGATGCCGCCGGGTCAGACCGCCGCACCGTTCGACGTCTCGGCGGACCACGCCGGCAGCGACACCTACGACTTCGTCACCCAGCGCGCGATCTCGCACCACTACACGCGTCAGGACGACGGCAGCTACCGGTACGGCGCGCTTCACTTCCGTTACGTGTGGCCGTCGGAGCTCGATCTGATGGCCCGCATCGCCGGGATGTCGCTGGAGTCGCGGCACGCGGACTGGAGCGGTTCGCCGTTCACCTCGGAGAGCGAGTCGCACGTCTCGGTGTGGCGCAAGGATGCCGCGTCCTGAAGCGCTGAGGCGAGGCATCCGCCCTCGGTAGAATCGAAGGGCTATGGCTACTCCTGATCCCCGCACCACCACCGCCACCGGAGCTGACGTCCGCGTGCGCTTCTGCCCTTCGCCGACCGGTCTGCCGCACGTCGGCCTGATCCGCACGGCCCTGTTCAACTGGGCGTACGCACGTCACAACGGCGGCAAGCTCGTCTTCCGCATCGAGGACACCGACGCCGCGCGTGACAGCGAGGAGAGCTACCAGCAGCTGCTCGACGCGCTGCGCTGGCTCGAGATCGATTGGGACGAGGGCGTGGAGGTGGGCGGCCCGAACGGACCGTACCGTCAGTCGCAGCGCCACGACATCTACCGCGAGGTGCTCGACAAGCTCGTCGCCGCGGGGCTCGTCTACGAGAGCTTCTCGACCGCCGAGGAGATCGACGCCCGTAACGAGGCCGCCGGTCGCGCCAAGCAGCTCGGCTATGACAACTTCGACCGCGACCTCACCGAGGACCAGAGGGCCGCGTTCCGCGCTGAGGGTCGTCAGCCCGCGCTGCGCCTGCGCGTTCCCGACCACGACCTCACCTTCGTGGATCTGATCCGCGGCGAGGTGACCTTCCCGGCCGGATCGTTCCCCGACTACGTGATCGTGCGCCCGAACGGCGTGCCGCTGTACACGTTCGTGAACCCCGTCGACGACGCGCTGATGGGCGTCACGCACGTGCTCCGCGGCGAAGACCTCATGCCGTCGACCGCGCGTCAGCTGGCGCTGTACGCCGCGCTGATCGACGCCGGTGTCACGACGTTCATCCCGCGCTTCGGCCACATGCCCCTCGTGCTCGGCGAGACCGGCAACAAGAAGCTCTCCAAGCGCGACCCGAAGGCCGACCTGTTCCTGCACCGCTCCAGCGGCATGATCCCCGAGGGGCTGCTGAACTACCTGGCGCTGCTGGGCTGGTCGATCGGCCCGGACCGCGATGTGTTCTCGCGCGACGAGATGGTCGCCGCTTTCGACATCGCCGACGTCAACCCGAACCCGGCGCGCTTCGACCAGAAGAAGGCCGTGTCGATCAACGGCGACCACATCCGCATGCTGGACGGCAAGGACTTCGCCGAGCGACTGCTGCCGTACCTGGCGGCGGCGGATGTCTTCGGCGGCGCCGAGCCGACGCACGAGCAGATCGTGCTCGCGTTCCGCGCGGCCCCGCTGGTGCAGGAGCGGATGCAGCTGCTGGGGGAAGCGCCGGGCATGCTCGGTTTCCTGTTCGCCGACGAGGTCACCTACGAGGATGACGCGATGAAGGGGCTTCCCGCGAACGCGGCAGAGGTGCTGCAGGCATCCGTCGCGGCTCTGGAGCCGCTCGAGTCGTTCACCCCCGAGGCGATCCAGGAGGCGCTGTCCGCGGCGTTGATCGACGGCCTCGAGCTGAAGCCGCGTGTGGCCTACGGCCCGCCGCGCGTCGCCATCACCGGCCGCCGCGTCTCGCCGCCGCTGTTCGAGTCGATGGAGCTGCTCGGCAAGGATGAGTCGCTGCGCCGGCTGCGGGCGCTGGGGGAGAAGCTCGCGGGCTGATCCGCTCGAATTCGAGGAGGGAACCGGACGTGACGGATGTCGCGACCTCGGAGTCCGGCACGGACGTGATCCTCGGTGACCTCGGCGTGCTGCTGCTGGAGTGCGGCACGTCGGTCACCGACGTGCGCGGCACGCTCGAGCAGGTGAGCAGGCGGGCACTGCCCGACTCGCCGGTCGAGTTCGCGATCCTGCCCGAGATGGTCATGGTGAGTCGCCCCGGTGCGGCCTCGTCGACGACGACCGTGATCGGCAAGGGCGCGGCGCTCACGTTCCGGCAGTCCGCGAAGGCCAGCCGGCTCGTGCGCGACCTCGAGTCGGGTGCGCAGCCGCTGGCCGCGGCACCGGCGCGGATCGCCGCCATCCGCGCCACGCCCAGACGGATGCCGGGACTGCAGAGCCTGATCGGCTGCGGCCTGCTGGCGGGGTCACTCGCCCTGCTGTTCCGCTGCCCGTGGTGGGCGATCGCGCTCGCCCTGTTCGTCGGGCTGCTGGTCGGCGGGCTGACCCTGCTGATGATGCGAGTGCGCGCGGCGGCCGCCGTGGCTCCGTTCGTGTCGGCGTTCGTCTCGACGATCCTGGTGGGCGCCGTGGCGAACGCGCTGGATCTCGGTCCGGTTCCGCTGTTCGCTGTGTGTGCGCCGATCGCGATCCTGGTGCCGGGTGCCTTGATCACGAATGCGCTGCTGGAGCTGACGTCGACGGACATCGTCACCGGGGCATCCCGCCTGATGTACGGCCTGATCATGCTCGCGTTCATGGCGGCCGGCGTCTACGCCGGCGCCACCCTGACCGGTATGCACATCGACTCGGCATCCGCCGCCCTCGTCGGTGACGCGGTGCAGCTGACCAACGATCACAGCGGATGGCAGGCGCTGCCGCCGCTGTGGATGGCGTGGATCGCGGTGGTGATCCTCGCGATCGGCATCGGCCTGGCCTTCGGGTCGGGGTTCCGGTTGACGCTCGTCTGCGTCGTGGTGATGACCGGCACCTACGCGGTGCTCGCGCTGCTGAGCCCGCTGATGGGCAACGTCGTGGCGACCGGGGTGGCCGGGGCGCTCCTCTTCGTCGCCGCGCGCGTGCTCGAGCGCGTGACGCTGGCCGTGCCGGCCACGGTGTCGTTCCAGCCCGCGTTCCTGCTGCTGGTGCCCGGCACGATCGGCCTGGTCTCGCTGGCGAGCTTCGATCCTCAGGCGGTCACGACGGCGCTGATGATGTTCCTCAGTCTGAGCATCGGCACGAAGGTGGGCGCGCTGCTCGCCGATCTCGCTCGCATCACGCGATCGACGGTGTTCCTGCGCTGGGTCAGGCCCGCCCGCATGGGGGAGCTGTGACCCACGACGCGCGCGGGATACCGAGCCGGTTTGGCGGCCGTCGGGGAGTCGGGTAAGCTTAACTCTCGGTGCGGAGCTCCGGTTTCGCCCTTGGGGTATGGTGTAATTGGCAACACAGCGGTTTCTGGTACCGCCATTCTTGGTTCGAGTCCAGGTACCCCAGCAGATGAGAAAACCCCCGCTCCGGCGGGGGTTTTCTGCTATCAGGGCTCACTTCACGAGGGTCGCCATCTGCTCCCTTGTGCCGTGGAAGACGTTCATGTCGATGTACTGCTCCTCACCGACGTAGCCGTCCAGGCGGTCCCGGTTCGAGTACTGCCAGATCGTCCAGTCCCGGCCGTCGTTCAGGCCTGGGGGCAGGACGAGAGAGCGGCTCCAGATCGGATTGTCGGGGTACGCGCCGGACAGGTAGCGGTCGTAGGACTGCGAGGTGGCGTAGATGACCGGCGGCACGCCATAGTGCTCCTCTAGCCGGTCCAGCAGGGGGACCAGGATCGCGTCGACCTTCGCACGCGTCGGCGGGTGGGCGAAGAAGTCTCCGTAGTACTCGAGGTCGAGCGCGATGGGCAGGGTCGCGCCGGCGGGAACCGTGTCGATGATGTGCTCCGCCTGCGTCTCACCGCTGCTCTCGAAGCTGACGAAATGATAGGCGCCGACCAGCAGGCCGGTCTTCATCGCGCCCGCCCAGTTCGCCGCGAACCGTGAGTCCACCGCGGAGGATCCCTCTGTCGCCTTGATGTAGGCGAAGTCGATGTCCTGATCGCCGAGCACCTCCCAGTCGACCTCGCCCTGCCACGCCGAGATGTCGATCCCGCGCACCGGGTATCCCGAGGCCAGGATGCGTGAGGGCCAGAGCACACCCGTGAACACCAGGGCCGCGAAGACGGCCAGCGCCGCGATGACGCTGCCCGAGACGATGAGCAGGCGTTTCCGTGGTCTGCGACTCATCGCCCCAGTCTGTCTCATGCTGTTGCTCCGCCCGGGAGGACGTGCCATTCTCTAATGCACGTCAGCGCCGATGCTCCGAGCCGCATGCGACCCGCCCCACCGGTGACCAGCGGTCATGGAGGGGGAGCGCACATGTCTCAGACCGATGCCACGCAGCTCACGCACGAGGCGGATCACGGCGCCGAGCACGACGCGGAGCAGGAGGGCTACAAGAAGAGCCTGAACCGCCGCCAGGTGCAGATGATCGCCATCGGCGGCGCGATCGGAACCGGACTGTTCCTGGGCTCGGCATCCCGACTGAACAGCACCGGGCCGGCTCTCGTGCTCAGCTATGCGTTCGTCGGCGTGATCGCCTACTTCCTGATGCGGGCGCTCGGTGAACTCGTGCTGTACCGCACGACCTCCGGCGCGTTCGTCTCGTGGATGCGTGAGTTCTTCGGCGAGAAGGCCGCGTACTACACGGGCTGGATGTACTGGACGAACTGGGCGCTGACCGGCATCGCCGAGCTGAGTGCCGTCGGCCTGTACATCCAGTACTGGTGGCCGCAGATGCCGACCTGGGCGACTGTCCTGATCGCGCTGGCCGTGGTGCTCATCGTCAACCTGCTGTCGGCGAAGGCCTTCGGCGAGTTCGAGTTCTGGGCCTCGGTGCTGAAGGTCGCCGCGATCGTGGTCTTCCTCGTCGTCGGCACCGTCGTGGTGGTCTTCAGCATGGACGTCGGCGGTCACAAGGCCGGCATCCAGAATCTCTGGGCGAACCCCGGCGGCTTCTGGCCGACGGAGGCGCCGTTCGCCTGGTACGGGCCGATCATCGTCATGTCGGGCGTCGTGTTCGCCTATGCGGCCATCGAGATGGTCGGCATCGCGGCCGGCGAGATGGAGAACCCGAAGCGCGAGGTTCCGAAGGCCGTCAACGCGGTGATCATCCGCATCGGCGTGTTCTACTGCGGGTCGCTGCTGCTGCTGGTGTGCATCCTGCCGACCAGCGAGTACACGGCCGGCATCAGTCCGTTCGTGACGGTGTTCGGCAAGATGGGCATGCCGTGGATGGCGAACGTGATCCAGGCGATCCTCATCGTCGCGGCGATGTCGTCGTTGAACTCGGGGCTCTACACCACGGGCCGCGTGCTGCGCAGCCTCGGCATGGCCAAGCAGGCGCCGGGATTCACCCTGAAGATGAGCGGCGCCGGCGTGCCCTGGGCCGGCATCGTGATGACCGCCGTGGTCTACGTGCTCGGCTCGATCCTGAACGCGGTGAGCCCGGACGCGTTCGAGATCGCTCTGGAGGCCGCATCGATCGCGGTCGTGTTCACGTGGGCGACGATCTTCCTCTGCCAGTTGCGGCTGCGAAGGCTCAGTGACAGGGGAGTGCTGCCGGCCAGCACGTTCCGTGCGCCCGGTACGCCGTGGACCAGCTACCTCGGGCTCGCGTTCCTGGTGTTCGTCATCGTCGGCATGGCGATCTCCGGCTGGCAGGCCTCGCCGTACTTCTGGCACAAGACCGGGTTCGTCGTGGTCGTCCTCGGCATCCCCGCCCTGTTCCTGATCTTCGAGCTCGGCTGGCTGATCGTGAAGCGCCGCGTCGCGGCGCACACCGGCGATCGGATGCTGGGCAAGTGGACCGACACCGGGCTGCGCTATCCGCCGCAGCCGCCTGGTCCGCGGACGGAGTCGATCGCCGCCCTCGGCACCCTGCAGTTCGAGTATGTCGAGGACGACGACGAGAATGACGAGGACGATGACGAGGAGGACTTCCACCTCGAGGTGCACGAGTGGGACAACCTCGACGAGCCCGACAAGAACCCGCCGCCGGATGCCGGTGACGGCGACGCGGAAGGGAGCAGGTGAGATGCGCCGCCTCATCGCCGCTGCTGCCCTGCTGTCGGCCGCGCTGCTGGTCGCCGGATGCTCCACCACGCCGCCGCAGAACACCGAGGACAACAAGGCCACGGGGTCGGCCACCCTCACGATCGGGATTGCGGACGACCTGCCCGGCGTCAGCCTCAAGACGGACGAGGGATACGCAGGCTTCGACATCGACACCGCGAACTACGTCGCGGGGA
>JAITUD010000430.1 GCA_031286555.1 Microbacterium sp.
CACAGCCCCTGAGGCCTTCGAGTCCTGGGGATGGCGTGTGCCCTTCTTCATCAGCGCGCTCCTCATCCTCGTCGGTCTGTACACCCATCGCGTAGTCGAGGAGTCGCCGGTATTCGCCGAGGAGAGTGAGACCGAGCGGGCCGTATCCAAGACCCCCCTCCGCGAACTTTTCACCCGACACTGGACGCAGCTGCTGATCGCGGTGGGCGCGCGGTTCGGATCCGATGCGACCTTTTACGTCTTCGGCATGTTCACCTTGGTCTACGTCACGGAGTTCCTGCATGCTCCCCGCGATGTGGCACTCAACGGTGTGATCGCGGGTGGTATCGCACAGCTCATCGGGATCCCGTTCTTCGGATGGCTCTCTGACCGACTTGGCCGCAAACCGGTGCTGATGATGGGCATCGCCGGCTGCTTGGTCTGGTCGTTCATCCACTTCCGCCTGATTGGAACGCTCGACCCCACTCTCGTCATGGTGGCGGTCTTCGTCGGCCTCTTCCTGCACTCCGCCACCTGGGCCCCGATCGCGGCGTTCCTCAGTGAGCTGTTCGACACGCAGGTGCGGTACTCCGGCACCGCGGTCGGGTTCCAGCTCGCTGCAGTCGCTGGCGGCGCGATCGCTCCGATCATCGCCACCGCTGTCGCTGTGTCGATGACAGGCGGACTGGCGATCTCGATCTATGTCGCCATCATCATGCTCATCGGCCTTGTCACGGTTGGCATGACGCGGGAGACCCGAGACCGCTCCTTCGTCTAACGCATGCTGCGCATCCCTCTTCCACTGCCCAACACCCATCGATTGGAGATTAATCATGGCCACCCGATTCATCGATCTCAGCGTTCCGCTGCACAACTTCGCGAGCGAGTTCAACTCGCCCGAGATCACCTACTGGGACCACCGGGACTTCGCCTTTCGCACTGCTTCGAAGTGGCAGCTCGATCCGGCCGACTTCCCGGAGCCCTATGTGGGCAGCGCGGGGGAGGAACTCAAACTCGCCGCACACGCCGGCACTCACATCGATGCACCGTGGCACTTCGGACCGACCACGGCCGGGCAGCCCGCGAAGACCATTGATGAGGTGCCGTTGGAGTGGTGCTTCGGCAACGGCATCATGCTCGACTTCAGTGCGAAGAAGGGCACGGCGGAGCCGATCGACACCGCTGACCTCCAGCAGGCGCTGGCGGAGATCGACCACACGCTCGAGCCGCTGGATATCCTCCTGCTCCGCACCGGTGCAGAGGACTACTGGGACACTCCCGCGTACAACGACATGGGCACAGGTCTCACCGCCGACGCCATCGTTTGGTTGGTGGAGCAGGGCGTGCGGATGATCACGACGGATGCCTTCTCGCTCGACATCCCACTCAAGTACATGGCGGAGAAGCTGCGCAACGGAGACAAAGATGGGTTCTTCCCCGCTCACCGGATCGGTCGCGAGGTCGAGTACGTCCACGCGGAAAAGGTGGTCAATCTCAAGGCGCTGCCGTCAAAGGGGTTCAAGGTCTCGCTGTTCCCGATCAAGATCCGCAAGGGCAGCGGCGCGTGGTGTCGTGCTGTGGCGATGATCGACGACTGACCCACCCCGAACCAATTCGAGCCGTCGAGGCTGACACAGCAAATGAGAGGGCAGCATGCCTGAGACCACCATCATCACCGGCGCCACTGTCGTGACTGTCGATCCCGATCGGTCCGTCATCCGAGACGGAGCAGTCGTCATCGAGGGAGCGCGCATCATCGCAGTAGGAAAGGCTGCTGACGTCGAGCCGCGGTACCCGGGAGCGGAGAGGATCGACGCAAAAGGACAGCTGCTGCTGCCTGGCTTCATCAATCTCCACGTGCACTGTGCGATCAATGTCACTCGTGGCATTGGCGACGACATGGGAGGCGCCCCGATCTACCGTCGGGATATCCCGCAGGGCGTCATGATGTCGGCGGAGGACACCCGCATCATGTCGAAGCTCGGGGCCACGCAGGCGATGGCGCTCGGCTCGACGACGATCGTGGAGAACTACATCCACTCTCGCGCCAATGTCGAGGCGCTTGCCGAAGTCGGCATCCGTGCCGTGGTCAGCGAGCGTGTGCACGACGCTGACCTCTTCAGCGTGCGTTACGGCTCCTACACCTATGACGAGGAACGCGGTCGCCGCCTGCTTGCGGAGAACGAGGAGTTGATCCGCGAATGGCACGGCTACGACGGTGGACGGATCACCTGCCAGGTCGGGCCGCACGGGCCGGACACCGCCTCCCCTGATCTCCTGAGACGAGCTCGCGCGCTCGCGGATGAGACCGGAGTGGGCATATTCATGCACGTAGGGCAGAGCGCCGGTGAGCTCGCGCAGGTGCGCCAGATGACCGGGCGCAGCAGCGTGCAGCATCTCGCGGATCTCGGAGTACTCGGGCAGGACCTCATCGCCGGCCACTGCGCCTTCCTCGACGACAGGGATGCCGAGCTGCTCGCTGAGAGCAGGACCACAGTGTGCCACCTGCCTACCGTGAACGCCAAGAGCGGGTGGATGGCTCCAATACCAGAGTTGCGCCACCTCGGTGCTCGGGTCGGGCTCGGAACCGACAACATGGTGCACGACATGATCGAGACCATGCGTTTCGCAGTCTGCATCAACCGGGCGAACGAAGGCACCGCGGAGAACATAAAAGCGATGGACGCGCTGGAGATGGCCACCATCGTCGGCGCGCGGGCCCTCGGCCGTGAGGCGGACCTCGGTTCGATCGAAGAAGGCAAACTGGCCGACCTGCTGCTCATCGACCTAGACCGGATCAACCTTGCTCCAGTTCTCGACCCGATCGCGAGCCTCGTCTATGCCGGGCAGGCGGCCGACATCCATTCGGTGATGATCGGGGGCAAGTTCACGGTGCGCGATCGCCGAGTGCTCACGCTCGATCCCGCCGAGGTGGTCTCCGAGGCACAGGACCGCGCAGAACGCCTGTGGGCGGATGTCGCGGGGTGGCAACCGATCGATGGTGCGACCGGCACTCGGTGCTGAGCCACCACTGACCACTCGACGGCGCGGGTCCCGGCGCAGGCGTGGGGACCCGCGCCTTCATCGCCGTCATTACCTATGATCCGGGTGTTCCCGAGATCCGATTCGATAATCTGGAGGGGACGACAGGAGGCGGGCGATGGTGGCTAACGCGTCGACACGGCTGTACCAGAACGACCGGCCGATGCGCGACATCGTCGCCGAGGAGATTCGCGCGCAGATCTTCGACGGCCGGCTCGCCGACGGCGAGCGTCTTGTCGAGCGCGAGCTCGCCGAGCAGTTCGGGGTGTCCCGGCATCCGGTGCGCGAGGCGCTGCGCGTGCTCCAGCGGGAGGGGCTTGTCGACTCACTGCCGTCGCGAGGACTCGTCGTCAGCTCGCTCACCAAGCAGCAGGTGCTCGACCTCTATACGATCCGCGAGGCACTCGAGTCCGTGGCCACGAGAGAGGCCGCGATCCGCATCAGGGCCGGCGAGCCGAACCATCTCGCGCAGACGATCGCTGACGCGAGAGACGCTGTGGCGCGCGGCGACATCGAGGCTGCGCATGAGGCCAACGCGCGCTTTCACGACGAGGTGCTCGAGCTGTCGGGCAACGTCACGCTCCAGCAGATGCTCGCGCCGGTCGTGGGCCGGCTGCACTGGCTGTTCCGGCAGGTCTCCGACGTTTCGTACGTGGTCGACGAGCACGCCAGGATCGCCGAAGCCGTGTCCTCGGGCGACGGGGAGTGGGCGGCAACCCTTGCCCGTTCGCACGTGCTCGCCTACCGCGCATACACCTTGAAGTTCCTGTTCAACGAGGGGCAGGGTGCGCCCGGTTCGGGACCCGATGTTGACGGAGCTGATTCCGCAAGCTAACGTCAGTTGGGATCCCAAGTCTCAGTCGATGTCGATGGAGACAGTCCGTGGGAGCCCCTGACCTGAGCGGAGTCTCCATGACCTTCGACCTCCTCATCACCAATGCGACGATCGTCAACGCCGACGGTTCGGTACGCGCATCCATCGGAATCGAGGATGGCGCTATTACGGCTCTCCTCTCGCCGAACGCGGTGGTCTTGGATGCGATCCGCACGATCGATGCCGACGGACTCCTCGCCATTCCGGGCGGTGTCGATGGGCACTGCCACGCTGAGCAAGTGACCGGCGCATACCGATCGCGCGACACCTACGGATCGACCACGGCGGCGGCGCTGCGTGGTGGAACGACCACAATCATGGATTTCGGGATCCCATCTGATCGGAATGAGCGTCCGATCGACGCCCTCGAGCGCAAGATCCGCTTGGTCTCCGAGAACGGCGCGCGCTGCGACGTCGCCCTGCACGGATCCGTGATCACCTGGGACGACAGCACCGCGGCGCAGCTCGAGAAGATGGCCGAGCTCGGCGTGCACTCGGTGAAGATGTACACCACCAACCGTGGCGGCACGATGTCGGACGACGACACCATCGTGCGCGTGCTGCACGAGATGGTGCGCCTCGACGGCCTCGCCTACATCCACTCCGAGCACGACGGCATCATCCACGACCGCACCACCGCGTGCGCCGACCGCGGAGCGATCGGCATCGAGCACCTGCACGAGTCCCGTCCGCAGATCTCGGAGGATGCCTCGGTGCGCGAGATCCTCGCGATCGCCGAGTACACCGGCGCCCCGGTCTACTTCGTGCACCAGTCAACGCCGGCCGCGGTGGATGCCGTCGCCGAGGCGCGCGGCCGCGGCCTGAACGCCTTCTCGGAGGTGTGCCCGCACTACCTGCTGCACGACGAGTCGGTGTACTCCGGCGAGTACCCCGAGAAGTTCGCCTGCTGCCCGCCGTTCCGGAGCGTCTCGGATGTCGCGGGTCTGCGCGAACGCGTGAGCCGCGGCCTGATCGACACCCTCTCCTCGGACCACACCAGCTACGACCTCGCGCAGAAGCGCGAGCACAGCGACGACGTGCGCCACATGCCGCACGGACTGCCCGGCGCCGGCACCCGGATGCCGGCCGGCTACACCGCCATGGTGGTGGAGGAGGGGCTGCCCATCGAGGACTTCGTCGCCCTGTTCTCGGCCAACCCGGCCCGCGTTAACGGCCTGCACCGCAAGGGCGCCGTCGCCGTCGGGAACGACGCCGACATCGTGCTGTTCGACCCGGAGGAGCGCCGCGTGGTGCGCGCCGCCGATCTGCACCAGGACAGCGACTTCTCGCCGTTCGACGGCATGGAGCTGGCCGGCTGGCCGCGCTACGTCGTCAGTGGCGGACACGTCGTGGTGGATGCCGGTGAGTTCGCCGACCCCGGCCCCGTGGGCCGCTACATCGGGCAGGCACCGTTCTCGGAGCGGCCCGGCATCACCCGACCGGCGTCGATCGTCGCCCGCGAGGCGGTGTCCGTATGAGCAAGCGCATCGGCATGATCGTGCCCTCGTCGAACACCTGCCTCGAGCCCCAGACGTACCGGATGCTCGGCGACCGCACCGACGTCACCGTGCACTTCGCCCGCATCGAGGTCACCCGCATCGCCCTCGACGGCGATGCCGACGCGCAGTTCGACGAGCAGATCATGGTGGATGCCGCGAAGCTGCTCGCCACCGCCAAGGTCGACGCCATCGCGTGGAACGGCACTTCCGGATCGTGGCTGGGGCTCGAGCACGACGAGGCCATCACCGACGCGATCACCGCCGCCACCGGCATCCCGGCGACGACCTCTTCGCTCGCCCTCGTCGACGCGCTCGCGCGCAACGGCGTCACCCAGCTGGGCCTCGTCACGCCGTACACACCCGACGTGAACCTCGGCGTCGCGGCGGAGTACGCCCGGCACGGCCTCGAGGTCACCGTCGAGCGGCACCTCGGCCTCTCCGACAACGAGTCGTTCGGGCGGGTGCAGCCTGAAGAGCTCGCGCCGCTCGTGCAGCAGACCTTCGACGCCGGCGTGCAGGGCACGGCCGTGCTGTGCACCAACCTCTACGGCGCCCCGATCGTCGCCGACGCAGAGGAGGGCACCGACGCCCGCGTCTACGACTCCGTCGCCGTCACCCTCTGGAAGTGCCTCGACATGATCGGTGCCGAGGGGCTGGATGCCCGGTGGGGGAAGGCGCTCGCGGGCTGACTCAGTCCCCGCTCGAGTGCAACCCTCTCCGCGCCGACAGCACCGTCACCTCCGGGTGCCTCTCCACCAGCATCCGCTCGGCCTGATCGAGCACGTCGCGGACGTGCGTGGCGTGCGCGGCGACCACCGAGATGCCGATCTCGGTGCGGCGATGCAGGTCCTGCGCGCCGACCTCGGCGCAGGAGGCCTCGGTGCGGCGGCTGAGCTCGGCGATGATCGGACGGATCACGCTGCGCTTCTCCTTCAGCGACTGCACGTCGCCGAGCAGGATGTCGAACTCGATCCACCCGATCCACACGCCGCCAGTCTGCCTCAGACCCGA
>JAITUD010000441.1 GCA_031286555.1 Microbacterium sp.
CGGGAGGACGCCGGGGAGCGGGTCTTCTCGACGCCGCGCTTCGAGATCTGAGGCGCGATGCAGGGCCGGCCGCCGGAGGGGCGGCCGTGTGAAGGACGCCGCTGCGGCGGCGCCGAACGGGAGGATGGGCGATGGAGCAACCCCCAGGATGGACCTGGCAGGACCGTGCGGAAGGGTCGATTCCGCGCGGGTCGGCGCTGGATCCGAGTGTCGATCCGGTCGAGGGCGTGCGCGCCTATCCGACCGCGTATCTGCCGGACCGGCTGCTGCTGACCGAGGCGCTCGGCGGAGACGACGGCGCGCTGGATCAGGATCTGAAGACGATCGCCGAGGCGGCCGAGTCGTTCGGCTGGCGGATCGAGGTCGGACCGGTGGATGCCGCGGTGCAGCCAGGCGACAGGCGCGCTGCACGGCGCGCGACGGCACGTCGCACGGGACGCGACCTCGCCCCCGGCGTGCCCGGACTGCTCAGGGTGCTGCTGACCACGCCCGATGAGGCCGGCCGCGGCGAGTCGCCGGCGCCGCCGGATTCGTGGCGGGTGCTGCAGCGGGCTCGGCGGATCTCGCGGTCGTCGATGCCGCGGGCGGGGCTCGAGCACGTGCTCTCGGTGGATCCGGTGGGGCTGAATCCGTTCAGCCGCACCAACCCCTTCAGCCGCACCAACCCGTTCAGCCGGACGAACCCGGTGCGCGGCGTGGGACCGGTAGGCACAGATGATTACCTCGAGCCGGGTCGCGGCGCTCGCCAACCCGTGGCCTGGATCGGTGCCGCTCCGATGCGCGGCGCTGCGCCGAAGCGAGGACGGCGCCCGGTCGTGGTCGTGCTCGACACCGGGTGCGGCGAGCACCCGTGGCTGCCGGACGACATCGTCACGCACGGTGCTGAGCTCGACGGCGCGCCGATCGGCCTGACCGGCGACGACGACCCGGAGCGCTTCCCCGACCTGTACGGGCAGCTGGACGGCGAGATCGACGCAGTCGCGGGGCACGGCACCTTCATCGCCGGCCTGATCCGCCAGACCGCTCCGGATGCCGACATCCTCGCGATCCGCGTCGCCGGCTCTCTCGGCGTCGTCGACGAGAGCGTGTTCCTGCGCGCGCTGGCCGACGTGATCGAGCTGAAACGACGCAACGCGAAGGACTCCGCCACGGGTCATCCGATCGACGTGATCAGCCTGTCTCTCGGGTACTACCACGAGACCCCGATCGACGGACAGTACTCGCTGACGCTGTACGCGCTGCTGCGCACGGCACGAGAGCTGGGTATCGTCGTCGTCTGCTCGGCGGGCAACGATGCGATCGACCGACCGTCGTTCCCCGCCTCGCTGTGGGCCTGGCCCGGCGCCGACAACGGCATCGCTCCCGATGATGACGCACCTCTGGTCTCGGTCGGAGCCCTCAACCCGTCCGGCCGCTCCGTCGCGCTGTTCTCGAATGTCGGCCCCTGGGTGCGTGCGTACGCTCCCGGTGCGCTGGTAGTGAGCACGACGCCGCCGTTTACCGGCGGGATGCAGCCCTCCACGCGCTCCGACTTCGACGACCTGCCACGCGAGACAGTGGACCCCGACGACTACCGCGGTGGCTTCTCGGTGTGGAGCGGCACGTCGTTCGCCGCACCGTTCGTCGCGGGGCGTATCGCCGCCGCGCTGGGCCCAGTGCTGGCGAAGGGCGGCAGCCCGTCGAACAAGGTCGTGCGCAAGGTCGTCGACGAGGTTCTGAAAGCTCTGCCGAGCCCGGTGCGCTGATTCCCTCTTGCCGATTGGCCGCCCCCCTGGACAATGATTCCGCAGACCGTGTCCAGGGGGACACGCCGTAGGGAGGCACAATGCGAAAGACGAAGATGATGGCCCTGGCTGCGTCGGGTGTTCTGGCAGCCATGCTGGTCGGCGGGCCGATGGTGGCGAGCGCTGACGGCGGTTCGACCGGCGGCACACCGGCACCGGTCGAAACGAACCTTCCGGATCCATTCACGCAGACGAACTGAGCCACGCTCGGAGGCGAGGTCATGACAGCACCCGCCTCCGAGCACGAGTGGCGCTCGAACGCACGGCACGACATGCTGAAGCTGTGCGTCTTGGTGCGGCCGAGCTACATCGGCGAGGAGTGGATGAGGCGAACCGCCGCCGCTTCATTGCGGCGCTGCGCACCCTGGCGACTGCGACGTCTCGCACCGACGACCCGGACCTGCGCGCGCGCATCGCCGGCACCCGCGCGTACGCGCTCGGCCAGACCGGCCAGCCGGAACCCGCTGAGCGCATGTGCCGCGAGGCCCTCGCCGAGACCGGTCTGACCGCCGGGACGCGGGCGGTCCTCGCCGGGCAGCTCGGCACGCTTCTGATGCATGCTGGGCGTGCGGATGAGGCCGAGACGTGGCTCAGCGCGGCGATCGACGGCATGCCCGACGCGCCGGGAGAGCGCGCCTCCTGCCTGATGAACCGATCGCTGGTCCGCATGCAGCGCCACGACCTCGCCGGCGCCACTGCCGATCTCGAGCAGGCGGTCGCCCTCTACGACGAGCTCGGCGACCCCGAGGCGAGCGCCGAGGCCCAGCACAACCTCGGCTACGCCGCGCTCCTCCGCGGCGATCTCGTCACCGCGTTGGCCCTGATGACCCGGCCGCGGCCGGTGTTCGTCGAGACCAGCGATCTGGCGACCGCCATCGCAGACCTGGACAGGGCCGAGGTGCTGCGCGAGGCGGGACTCACCGACGAGGCCGAAGAGCTGCTCGCCGAGGTCGCGGTGCGCTTCGGCGCTCAGCGGATGCGGCAGGCCCGCGGCGAGGCGGAGTTCCAGCTGGCCCGCTCGCAGCTGCACCACGATCCCGCCGCGGCGCGGAAGACTGCGGCTCAGGCGCGGCGCCGGTTCGAGGCACTGGGCAGCGAGGGGTGGGCGGCGCGCGCGGCATCCGTCGAGTTGGAGGCCCGCCGGCTCGCCGGACGCGCGCCGTCGGCTGCGGAGTACGACGCGGTCGCCGACCGGCTCCGCGCGGTCGGCCTGGCCGGCGAGGCGGCTGCGACCGCCCTCGGCGCGCGTCTCGCCGATCCGCGGCGCAAGACCATGCGCGTCTCGGCCGATGCGCCGACGGCGGTGCAGCTGCGATCCTTCGAGGCGCGCTCCGCGCATGCGCTGGATGCCGGACGGACGGCCGACGCCCGCCGTCTGGCCGCCGCCGGGCTCGACCTGTTCACCGGCTGGCAGGGCGCGTTCGGCGCCCTCGACCTGCAGGCGTCGATGACGATGCACGGCACAGGGCTGCTGTCGGCCGGTCTCGCAGCAGCCGAGCGCTCCGGCGACCCCGATGTGCTCTTCGAGTGGGGCGAGCGGGCCAGGAACATCGGCCTGCAGGTGGTTCCGGTGCGGCCCCCGCACGACGCGGATGCGGCATCCGATCTCGCCGAGCTGCGGATGCTCCGCACCGAACTGGCCGGAGCGGACTGGACCGCCGACCCGCGGGTGCGCGCCGTGCGCGACCGTGTGCGCGAGCGGCAGTGGAGCGCGACCGCCGGCACCGGCGCCGGTCAGCAGTCGACGCTCGCCGAACTGCAGAACGGCCTCGCACCGGATGTCGCGTCGCTGACCTGGGTGTACACCGGTGCGGCGCTGCACGCCGTCGTCGCCACCCGCACCGCCGCCACGACCGTGCGGCTCTCGTGGGAGCAGGTGCGGCCGCTGCTGGACGGTCTGCGCGCCGACCTCGACGCGACCGCCCTTGCCCACGGCACGCGGATGGCCGCGGTGGTCGAGCGCTCCCTCGACGGACGGATGTCGCGACTCGATGACGAGCTCCTCCGCCCCCTGCTCGCCCACGCCGACGGCGCGCGACGCCTGGTGCTCAGCGTGCCGGGCATCCTCTCCGGCATCCCCTGGGCGCTGCTGCCCGGTCTCGCCGGCGTGCCGTTCACCCTGGCCACCTCGGTCACCCGATGGCTGGCGTCGTCACCACGGCCGCTGCGCCGCGCCGCTGTGGTCGCCGGACCGAGGGTCGCCCGCGCCGAGGACGAGGCGCACGCCGTCGCCCGCTCGCATGGAGGCGCCCTGGTGCTGACCGGTGACGACGCGACGGTCGGCTCCACGACAGCCGCCGCCGGCCAGGTGGATCTGCTGCACGTCGCCGCGCACGGCCGGCACAGCGCCGACAATCCGATGTTCTCCGGTCTGGAGCTGACCGACGGCATCCTGTTCGGCTACGACGTCGACCTGATCGGCACCGTGCCCGACACCGTCGTGCTCTCCGCCTGCGAGCTGGGGCGCTCGGCGGTGCGCTGGCGCGACGAGGCGATCGGCATGACGCGGGTCTGGCTGCACGCGGGCGCGCGCTGCGTGATCGCGTCGCCGGTGCTGATCCCCGATGCCGCCGCGGCCGACCTGCTCCCCGTGGTGCACGAGCGGATCGCCGCCGGTCACTCCCCGGCGGTCGCGCTGGCGGACGCCGCCATCACCACCGGCATCCGCGTTCCGCTGCACAGCCACGGCGACGGGTTCTGAGAACTTTTTCGGCATCCGTGTATCAGCACGCGCACGACGTGCTCCTGTTCTGCGGGAGGTGCCCTGCGGGTCCGCCGATTCTGGGGAGAGCGGCGGGCCGGAGGAGCAGCCGGCAGGGGGACCGGGCGCTGGGGCGTTCGGACGGCTGCACCTGCCCAGCCGGGGCGCTGCGAGCCGACGTGGCGCCCCGGACCCGGGTCCCGGGGCCGGGGCGTCAGCGGCGGGGCGTCAGCGGCCTTCGGCGGCCTCGGTGTGATGCCGGATGACCTCGGCGACCACGAAGTTGAACCACTTCTCGGCGAACTCGGGGTCGAGGTGCGCCTCTTCGGCGAGCGCGCGCAGGCGCGCCACCTGCTGCTCCTCGCGGCGGGGATCGGACGCCGGCATCTCATGCTCGGCCTTCAGATGACCGACCTGCTGCGTGGCGCGGAACCGTTCGGCGAGCATGAAGATCAGTGCGGCGTCGACGTTGTCGATGCTGGCTCGCAGGCGCAGCAGCTCGGCACGGGCGGCTTCGGCGTCAGTCATGAGGCTCCTCGATCGGCGACATTAAGACGATAGCCCGAACCGGCCCACGCCCTAGAGTGTGACCATGAGTTCTGACGACAGCGCGCAGACCCCGGCTGAGGGCAACGGGTACGCGGAGCAGACGCCGGCCCCGGCGGCACCCGCGAAGCCGGCTCCCGCCGCGAAGCCGAACAGGGCCGAGCGCGCCGCGGCCGCGAAGGCTGCGGAGGCCGCGAAGCAGGCAGCCGAGCACCATCCGCTCCCGAGCGCCGTCGTGGTCGAGCCGATGACCCCGAGCCGGTCGTTCTGGACCCGCATCGACAAGCCGTTCGTGTTCGGCATCCTGGTCACACTCGGCGCGCTGACGGCGATCCTGTTCGGCATCATGCTGGCCAACCTCGCCACCGTGCTCATCTACATCGCGCTGGCCGCATTCGGCGCGCTGGGCCTCGACCCGGCGGTGCGCTGGCTCGAGCGCCGCGGGATGGCGCGAGGCTGGGGCGTGCTGACCGTCATCCTCAGCCTGCTCGCGATCATCGTGCTGGTGCTGTGGCTGATCGTTCCGGTCATCGTGAAGCAGATCACCCTGTTCATCACGTCGATCCCCGGCATCATCCGCGATTTCCAGACCACCGATCTCTACGCCTGGCTGCAGGACCAGTTCGGCGACCAGATCGGCGACCTGGTGAAGCAGATCCAGTCGTTCCTCACCGACCCCGGCACCCTCTTCTCGATCGGCGGCGGCGCGCTGCAGGTGGGCACCTCGATCGCGACCGGCATCTCCGGCGCGATGATCGTGCTCGTGCTGATGCTGTACTTCGTCGCCGGCCTTCCCGGCATCAAGACCTCGCTGCTGCGCCTCGCCCCCGCCCGCGACCGCGCCCGCGCTGCCGACATCACCGACCAGATCACCGACTCGGTGGGCGGCTACATCATGGGCATGGTCGTGCTGGCGTTCGCGAACTCGATCGTCACGCTGCTGCTGTTCATGTTCCTGGGGCTGCCGTTCCCGCCCCTGATGGCGGCGATCTCGTTCCTGCTGACCCTGATCCCGCTGATCGGCTCGGTGCTGTTCTGGATCGTCGGATCGGTGATCGCCCTGTTCAGCAACCCGCTGATGGCACTGGCGTTCGCCGCCTGCTACCTGGTCTACATGCAGATCGAGGCCTACTACCTGACGCCCAAGGTGATGAACCGGGCGGTCGCCGTGCCCGGCGCACTCGTCGTGATCGGCGCCATGGCCGGCGGCACGCTGCTCGGCCTGCTCGGCGCCCTGGTCGCGGTGCCCGTCACGGCATCCATCCTGATCATCATCAAGCAGATCTGGATCCCCAGGCAGGACGCCCGGAGCTGACGCGCACCGCATCACGAAGGCGGCCGGTCCCGATCGGGGCCGGCCGCCTTCGTGTTGCGGTGCGGGTCGAGGATGCTCAGCCGGCCAGACCCTGGTCCGCCAGCCAGGCCTTCGCGATCGCGGTGGGCTCCTTCTTGTCGACCGTGGACTGCACGTTCAGGCCGACGAGCTGCTCGACGGTCAGCTTCGCACTCACCGCGTTGATCGTCTTCGAGATCTTGTCGGCGATGTCCTTGCTGGCGATCGGGACGACGTTCGACGACAGGATCATGTTCTTCGGATCCTTCAGCGCCACGAGCTTCTCGGTCTGGAAGGCCGGGTCGGCGCTGTAGATGTCGGCGACGTCGATCGTTCCGGCCAGGAGCGCCTCGAGGGTGGTCGGTCCGGTGGCCGAGAAGGCCAGGTCGACTCCGTAGTCCGCCTTCGCCGCGGCCGGGCCGTACGGACGCTGCTCGAACTCGGGCGCAGCGCCGATCGTGAGCTTCTTGTCGGCCTTCGCCAGGTCGCCGATCTCGACGAGACCGTACTTGTCGGCGGTCGCCTTGGTCACCGTGTAGGTGTCCTGGTCGGTCGCCTGCGCGTAGTCGAGGGCGACGAGGCCGTCGGGCAGCGCCGTCTTCAGCGCCGCGTAGACCTCATCGGGCCCGGTGGCCTTGGTGCTCTTGTCGAGGTACTCCAGCAGGTTGCCGGTGTACTCCGGGAACAGGTTGATCGCGCCGGACTCGACCTCGGGCATGTAGGCGTCGCGCTGTCCGATGTTGAACTGGCGCTTCACGGTGAAGCCGTCGTGCTCGAGCGCCTGCGCGTAGATCTCGGCGATGATCGTGTTCGAGTAGTACGCCTGCGAGCCGACCACGATGGTCTGGTCGGTCCCACCGGTCGCGGCCGGCTCCTTCGTGGGCTCGTCGAGCGGGTTGCCGCCGCAGCCGGCGAGCGCCAGCGCGGCGAGTGCGGCGATCGCCGTGGCGGCGATGGTGCGGGTGGTGCGTCCGGTGAACATGGTGTTCCTCTCTGACGGTGGTTTCGTGTGCAGGTTCAGGTGGCGGATGCCGCGACGCGCGCGCTCTGGCGCGAGGTCGTGCGCCGAAGCCCCGCCGGGACGGACGCCCGCTGCACGAGCGCGAGCAGCAGGTCGGCAAGCAGGGCGAGGCCGGCGACGAGGATGGCGCCGGCCAGCACCATGTCGAAGCGGCGCAGGGGGATGCCCTGGATGATCGGCGCCCCCAGCCCGCCGAGTCCGATGTAGGCGGCGATCGTCACCGTGGCGATGATCTGCAGCACCGCCGAGCGCAGTCCGGCGATCAGCAGCGGCAGGCCGAGCGGCACCTCGACCTGCCAGAGCAGCTGCCAGCGCGTCATCCCGAAGGCGCGAGCGGCGTCGATCACCTGCCGGTCGATCGCCTCGAAGCCGGTGTACGCGCCGGCGAGCAGCGGCGGGATGCCGAGAAGCACAAAGGTGATCACCGCGGCCTCCGGCTGACGCAGCACGCCGAGCAGCAGCACCAGCAGGATCATCAGGCCGAACGAGGGCAGCGCCCGCGCAGCGCCGGCGAAGGCGACCGCGACCTCGCGCCCCTTGCCCGTATGCCCGATGGCCCACCCGATCGGCACCGCGATGAGCACGGCGATCAGCACCGAGACTCCGGTGTACGCCAGGTGCTGACCGAGCATGACCGGGATGGAGTTCGGGCCCTGCCACTGCGCAGGCGCGGACAGCCAGGCGAGAGCCTCGGCGAAGACGTTCATCCGCGCTCCCCCTTCGTCAGTGCGAGGGCCCCGGGGTCGATCGCCGCCGGGTCATCGGCGGGGTCGATGACGGATGCCGCGCGATCCGAGGCATCCGCGTCGCTGCGCGACCCGCCTCGCCGCCGCGAGCCGAGCCGCGTCCAGGGCATGAGCATCCTGCCCAGCAGCACAAGCAGCAGATCCACGATCAGCGCGATTACGAGCACGGCCACGACGCCGGCGAGCACCTCTTCGATCAGCCGGCGCTGCAGGCCGTCGGTGAACAGCAGGCCGAGGTTGGTGACGCCGATCAGGATGCCGACCGTCGCGAGCGAGATGGTGCTGACCGCTGCGACCCGGAGGCCGGCGAGGATGACGGGCCCGGCGAGCGGGAACTCCACCGTGAAGAACCGGCGCACCGGGCCGTAGCCGAGCGCCGTGGCCGACTCCCGCACCACCGGGTCGACGGAGTCGAGGCCGTCCGCGACCGCGCGCACGAGGATCGCGATCGCGTAGATCGTCAGGGCGATCACCAGGTTGATCTCACTGATCGCCGAGTAGCCGAACACAGCCGGAAGCAGCATGAACAGCGCCAGCGAGGGGATCGTGTAGAGCAGCCCGGTGGCGACGATGATCCAGCCGCGCAGGCGGGTATACCGCCAGGCGACCCAGCCGAGCGGCACGGAGAGCACGAACCCGATGACGATGGCGAGCACACTCTGACGCAGGTGCACGACCGAGAGATCGAGGATCATCCCGATGTTGTCGACGATCCAGTTCACGTCAGCCGCCTTCGGGCCCCACGCCTGCGGCATCCGCGACGATCGCGCCCTGGGTGCGGCCGAACTCGTCGACGACGACCATGCCGCGCGGCGTCTGCTTCAGTCGCAGCGCGCGCTTGCCCCGGTCGCCGCCGATGAACGCGGTGACGAAGTCGTCGGCCGGGTTCTCGATGATCTCGTCGGGCGTGCCGCGCTGCACGATGCGCGCGCCCACGTCGAGGATGACGACCTGGTCGCCGAGCAGGAACGCCTCGTCGATGTCGTGGGTGACGAACACGACCGTCTTGCCGAGCTCGCGCTGCAGGCGCAGCAGCTCCTGCTGCAGGTCGGCGCGCACGATCGGGTCGACGGCGCCGAACGGCTCGTCCATGAGCAGGATGTTGGGATCGGCGGCGAGCGCGCGGGCGACGCCCACGCGTTGCTGCTGACCGCCGGAGAGTTGGGCGGGGTAGCGACCGGCGAGCGACTGCGCGAGGCCGACGGTGTCGAGCAGCTCGCGCGCCCTGGCGTGCGCCTCGGTGCGCCCCACTCCGGTGATGCGCAGCACGGCCGAGACGTTGTCGATCACGGTGAAGTGCGGCATCAGGCCGGAGTTCTGCAGCACGTACCCGATACGCCGGCGCAGCGCGACAGGGTCGCCGGTGAGCACGCTCTCGCCGTCGATCTGCACGTCGCCCGAGCTGGGCTCGACCATGCGGTTGATCATGCGCAGCAGCGTGGTCTTGCCGCAGCCGGATGACCCGACGAACACGGTAGTCCGGCGGGCGGGGATCTGCAGACTGAAGTCCCGCACGGCGGAGGTGCCGTCGGGGAAGGTCTTCGAGACCGATCGGAACTCGATCATGGGCGGCCCCTAGGAGCGCACCTCCACCTCGGGGCTGAAGGCGACATAGCCCGAGAAGTCGGTGCCCACCCTCTCGATCGCGGAGGGGTACGGCTCGGGGTAGGCCCAGGCCAGGTCTTCGTGCTTCTCGCCGTCGACGACGACCGAGTAGTACTGGCAGGCGCCCTTCCACGGGCAGGTGTACGGCGTGGGGCTCTCGATGAGGGCCGCCGGGTGCACGGTGGAGGGTGGGAAGTAGTAGTTGCCCTCGATCTGCACCAGCTCGGACTCGTCGGCGTCGGCGAGCACGGTTCCTGCGAACACTGCCTTCATCAGGCCTCCTCCGGGATCTGTTCCGAGCCTAGAGTCTGCCGCCGACATCCGGCCCGCTTTCCCACGGAACCGTGAGAAACGCGGTTCAGCGCACAGGCAGGAAGCAGGTCGGTGTGGGCGCCGGAGCGGTGTGCCGGATGCCGCGCGGAGCGCCCGTGCGCTCGTCGAGGTCGAGCACCGAGACCGTGTCGGAGCGCTGCCCGGCGACCAACAGCGCGCCCTCATGCACGAGGTGGTGCCGGGGCCAGTCCACGCCGGAGTCGGCGAGGGCGAGCGGCTCGACGGCCTCACCGCCGCCGCGCACGCGCAGCGCCGCGATCGTGTTGCTGCCGCGCAGCGCGGTGTAGAGCGTCTCGCCGTCGCGCGAGCGGGCGAGCTCTGCCGGGTAGTCGACGCCCGGGGTCGCGATCGCCGAGACGACCACACCCGAGACGAGCCCCCAGCGACCCTCACGATCGGGCGCCAG
>JAITUD010000499.1 GCA_031286555.1 Microbacterium sp.
CGACGATCAGGTCGGCTTCGCCAGGACGCACGTCCTTGTCGTAGACGGAGTCGCGGTGCAGCAGGATCACCATGTCGGCATCCTGCTCGATCGAACCCGACTCGCGCAGGTCGCTGATCGCGGGCTTCTTGTCCTGCCGCTGCTCCGGTCCACGGTTCAGCTGCGAGAGCGCGATCACCGGAACCTGCAGCTCCTTCGCGAGCAGCTTCAGCGCACGGGAGAACTCCGAGACCTCCTGCTGGCGCGACTCGACCTTCTTGCCGCTGGTCATCAGCTGCAGGTAGTCGATGATGACCATCCGCAACCCGGCGCGCTGCTTCAGCCGACGGCACTTCGCGCGGATCTCGACGAGCGTCATGTTCGGGCTGTCGTCGATATACAGCGGTGCGTCGTTGATGCGACCTCGGGTGGCCGCGACGGTGGTCCAGTCGCGCTGGTCCATCGTTCCCTTGCGCAGGTTCTGCAGCGGCACTGCGCCCTCGGCGCTGAGCAGGCGCATGGCGATCTCGGCCTTGCCCATCTCGAGCGAGAAGAAGATCGACGGCTGGCCGTGGCCGATGGATGCCGCGCGGGCGAAGTCCAGCGCGAGCGTCGACTTGCCCATGGCGGGTCGCGCGGCGACGACGATCATCTGGCCGCCGTGCAGGCCGTTGGTCAGGTCGTCGAGCTCCTTGAAGCCGGTCGGCACGCCGGTCATGGTGCCGTCGCGACCGCTGGCCGCCTCGATCTCCTCGAGTGCCGCGTCGACGGCGATGGTCAGCGGGACGTAGTCCTCGGCCGTCTCCGATCCGGTGACCGAGTAGATCTCGGCCTGCGCGCTGTTGACGATCTCGGCCGCATCGCCCTGGCCGTCGTAGCCGAGCTGCACGATGCGGGTGCCGGCATCCACCAGGCGACGCAGGATGGCGCGCTCGGCGACGATCTCGGCGTAGTAGCCGGCGTTGGCCGCGGTCGGCACGATGGAGGTGAGCGTGTGCAGATAGTCCGCGCCGCCGGCGCGGCCCAGCTCGCCGGTCTTGATGAGCTCGTCGGTGACGGCGACGACGTCGGTGGGCTCGCCGTGCGAGTACAGCGACAGCACCGCCTCGAAGATGAGCTCGTGCTTGGGCACGTAGAAGTCGGCACCCTTGAGGGTCTCGAGCACATCGGCCACGGCGTCGGCCGAAAGCATCATGCCGCCGAGGGTGCTCTGTTCCGCGAGCAGATCGTGCGGAGGAACGCGCTCCGGTCCACGGGGTGCGCCCATCCGGTCCTCGGTGATGTCAGCGATCGACACTGTGCTCCCTCCGGCTCCGGCCACTCCGCAGCGCGCGACTCGAGGGTCGCGCGATCACGATCGGATGCTCGTTCCGGGCCGCTGTGAACAGCGAATCACCCACCCCCGACATCCGGTCGCTCGATAACGCTAGAAGTCCGCTCTCCACACTGCAACACAGCCTGTGGATAACTATGTGGACAGGGTGCGGACAACGTCGGAGTGTCTGTGAAGAACCTCTGTGGACAACCCAGTGGAGAGTTTCAATACGAGAACCGTTTATTCAGGCTGAACAGGGAGTTTCATTTTCCTCACCCTGTGGATGGAAATCGGTTTAAAGCGATGCTTGAAGGTTGCTCGCCGCGCGTGTCGGTGTGCACAACCTGGGGAGAACCGTCGATCCGCGCCATGCCGCGCGATGATGCGGGCGACACGCCCGGAATCGGCATACCCGCGTGGACAGACCCCTCGACGTGACTCAGCTTCGTGGCGTACCCTGTACGGGATCTGCGTGTCACCCGACCGCGAAGCGCAACATCCCGAACGACGACGACCCGAGACCCGCGTCTCATCCCGAACGGAGACAGTCGAGTGACTGCCGTGTCCTCCCGGCGCCGTGTACCCACGGTCGCCCTCTGGGGTGCACTCGGCGTACTCGCCTGGGTCCTTCTGGTCGCGCTGTTCGGCGGCGGATCGGCGCACGCATCGGATCGCGGCGCACCGCACGATCGTCCGGGAGCGACCTCGGGGCAGAGCGCCCAGCGCGCGGCCCACCAGGCGACGGCCCGCGCAGACAAGTGGTCTGCCTCGCACGACCGACAGGCGGCGAAGCAGCAGGAACGCGATCGCCGTGCCGACCACCAGGCATCCGCGAGGGCGCAGGCATCTGCAAAGACACACGCACAGGCGCCCGCGCACGCACCCGCGAGGGCGCAGGCCCCGGCGTGGAAGGCCCCTGCCGTCCACGAGCAGGTGCGCGGCTTCGCGCAGGCGCCGCACGCGCCCCGCAGCAAGGCCGCCGCGAAGCAGCAGACCGCGTCTCGCGCGGAGTCCGCCGCGCCGCAGTCCTCGCTGCTCAGCGCACCCGCGGCCCGCACCGCTGAGAGCAGGACGGACGCCGGCGCGCTGAGCGTGACATCGGCGAACCTCTCCTCGTTCGCGGGCATCGCGATGTACGCCATGCAGCACGACGGCGACAACGACTCCCAGACGTACGCCGCCAAGAGTGCGGCCGCGACCGCCTACACCTGGGCGACCTCGAGCGTCAGGAGCGCGTACCAGGACGCCTCCCGCAAGGACGGCGCGCACGACGCACGCCGCCACTGGGGCGATGACGACTCCCGGGCCTGGAAGGACAACGGCCGGCACCGCGGTCATGACCACTCCGACGCTGCCCGTCACGGCGAGCATCGCGCGGCACCCGCATCCGTCGCCCGCCATACCCCCGCAGCACCGAGCGCGTTCGCCTCGTCATGGACGCGCGCGGTCGTCGCGCATCACCCCGATGCGACCGCCGTGGCGACCCCGAGCACGACTCCGGTCGACTCGCATGATCCGGCACCGTCCGATGACACGTCCGCCGACACCGAGCTCCCCGGACCCTATGCGCCGGCCGCTCCGTCGACGACGAGCCTGAGCAGCTCGAGCGGTCCGCTCGCGCTGGCATCCGCGATCAGCGACGACATGCCGATCCATGAGGGCACGCCCGTGCGCGCCGCAGAGGCGACGCAGTCCGTCGTGCCCGCAGCGCCGGTGTTCACCACCGACGTCTCGCCCGACTGATCCTCCGGCCGCATCCGTGCGGCTCGTCCGACATGCTGCGGTGCCCCCCGCATCGCGGCATCCGGTGCTTCCGTCGACCTCAGGTCCGGATCACCGGTGCGGATGCGCGGACCCGTCGGGACACCTCCCCCTCCCCGTCCCGGCGCCCGTCCCCGTCCGCAGCTCGGGGCATCGCGAACCCCTCCCCCCTCCCTCGCGATGCCCCACGGACGCCGGCCGGCCTCCCCGCCGCCGGCATCCCAGGGCGGATGTCTCTCACCTCCCGAGAGGCATCCGCCCTCTTCTCGTCCCGCGCCCCGACGGGAGCCGAGATCCGGCGTGGACAGGATGCCCCTGCGAGGGGTAACCTCCCGCCATGGGCGTATTGCGCCCGGTGATCGTCGTCTTCGGGGGAGGAAGCACAGCGTGAACGCCGTGGTGTCCAGACGCCGCATCCCTGCGGCTGTCCTCTGGGGCGCCTTCGGAGTGCTCGCCTGGGCCACGATCTCGCTGATCTCCGGCGGCTCAGCCGCCCACGCAGACGAACCCGAGAACCCGCTCGGCTCGCTCACCTCCGCCGTCAGCGGCGCGGTGCACACCGCGACCTCTCCGGTCACCGATGCGCTGAAGCCGGTCACGAAGGCGGTCGCTCCGGCGGTCACGGCGGTGACGGCACCGGTCAAGCCGGTCGTCACCAAGGTCGTCTCCCCCGTGGTCACCAAGGTGGTCACCCCGGTCGTCACGAAGGTCGTCGCCCCCGTCACGAAGGCGGTTGCGAAGCCCGTCTCGAAGACCGTTCCCGCCGTCGTCGACACCACCGTCACCGCGGTCACCAAGGCCCCGGTCGTCGGCGAGGTCGTCGCCCCGGTCGCCCAGGCGGCCGGCGACACCGTCAAGGCCACGGCCGCTCCGATCACCGGCATCCTGAGGGACGCACCGGTCTCGTCCGCCCTCGATCCGGTGCTCGGCGTCGTCAGCAGCACTCCGATCGTCGGCGACGTCGCAGACGGCCTCGGAGTGACGGACCTGGTCCGCGATGTCGCCGGTACGGCGGATGCCGCGACCGGTGCAGTCACCGGCGTGACGGATGTCGTGCTGCCGCCTGTGGTCGACGCGATCACGCCGTCGACCGACGGCGAGCCGGCCGCGCCGGGCTCCGCGCCCGCCCCCTCTGAACCCGTCGTCGTGGGAGACATCCCTGCCCCCGCCGCGGTCGAGAGCACGGCTCCGACTGCACAGGCGACGACTGCGCCCCGCTCCGATGCGCTCGAGGCGCTGTTCGCCTCCGCGACCCGCGTCGTGTCCACGGCTGCAGGGTCGGATGCCGGAGACGCGACGGCCCCGACACACCCCGCCGATCCCGCAGCCGCGCCCGTGCCGGCGCCTGCCCCGGCATCCCCGTCGTCCGCCGCCGGCTCCGGTGGCGCCTCGGCGACCATGAACGCGCGCATCGACGATGCGCTGTACAGCCCGGCCCTTCTCGGCCACGGGGCTGCCCAGGCGACCGACGACGTCCTGCCGACGTCGCCCGTCGCCGACTCCGACGTCTCCCCCGACTGACGGGGGTCTCGCTGTCGCCTGTGGGCGACGACAGAACGCTGCGCGCGTCCGCGCGCGGTATCCGAGACCCGATCATCAGTCAGGGGGACTGAACCATGCACGCAATCATCAAGCGAGCCCTGTGGGGCACGCTGATCGCCGGGGGCATCATGCTCCTCGGCGCCACGGCCGCGAATGCGGCCGAGACAGGAGGACAGGACGGCATCCTGTCCGGAACGCAGGCGGTCGCGCCGATCAGCGCACCGGTGCAGATCGGCGGCAACGCCGTGTCTGTGCTGGGCACCTCGAAGGCGACCTCCACCAGCACACCGCCCGCTCAGCCCGCACCGGCGCCCGCCGCGCACACCAGCGGCGGCAGCGGCACGGCGTCCGGAACGCAGGCGGTCGTGACCGTCAACGTGCCGGTCACCGTCAAGCACGTGTCGGCCGCAGTGCTCGGCACCTCGACGTCGGCTCCGGCGTCCGCGCCGGCATCCGCACCCGCACCGGCTCCGAAGCCGCTCATCACCACCGCGGGAGCTCAGGGAGTGCTCTCGGGACCGCAGGCCCTCGTGGCCGTGAACGCCCCGGTCACCGTGACCGGCAACAGCCTGTCGGTGCTCGGGAGCAGCACCGCCCACGACACCACCGCCGCGCCGGCACCCACTGCTGCGGCTCCCGCACCAAAGGCCACCACAGGCGGTGAATCGTCGATCGCCGGCGGCACCCAGGCCCTTCTGCCGGTGAGCGCACCGATCGACCTCGGCGGCAATGCGATCTCCGTGCTCGGCAGGAGCACGGCGTCCGGTGGCGGCTTCGCTCCGGCGGCACCCGCTGCCGGGACGACGGACGCCACGACGGACGGCGGATCGTCGATCGCCGGCGGCACCCAGGTGGATGCTCCGATCACGGC
>JAITUD010000252.1 GCA_031286555.1 Microbacterium sp.
GTCTGCGGTCGGCCGGTGAGCGGGCCCGCGCGATGAAGAAGAAGGGACTGAAGGTGAACGACGCCGTCACCGCCGTGCGCATCGACCAGCCCGACGCCCCGTCCGCAGCAGAAGAGAACACGAAGTCATGACCGTCCAGATCTCCGAAACCATGCCGTTCCGCGACGCGTCGCTGAGCACCGCCGAGCGGGTCGCCGACCTGCTCGGGCGGATGACCCTCGAGGAGAAGGTCGGGCAGATGCTGCAGCTCGACGCCCGCGAGGACCTCACCGACGCCGTGCACACCCGGCACACCGGATCGATCCTGCACACCTCCCCGGAGCGCATCCTGCAGGCCCGCGAGCTCACCGAGCAGACTCGGCTGCGCATTCCGCTGCTGGTCGCCGAGGACTGCATCCACGGCCATTCGTTCTGGCCCGGCGCGACGATCTACCCGACCCAGCTGGGCATGGCGGCATCCTGGGATGCCGACCTGCTGGAGCGGGTCGCTCGCGCGACCGCGGAAGAGGTCGCCGTGACCGGCATCCACTGGACGTTCTCTCCGGTGCTGTGCATCGCCCGCGACCTGCGCTGGGGGCGCGTGGACGAGACCTTCGGCGAGGACCCCTTCCTCATCGGCGAGCTCGCCAGCGCCATGGTGCGCGGATACCAGGGCGATGGACTCGAGGACAAGAGCGCGATCCTCGCGACCGCGAAGCACTTCGCCGGCTACTCGGAGACGCAGGGCGGGCGGGACGCCTCCGAGGCGGACATCTCGCAGCGCAAGCTGCGCTCGTGGTTCCTGCCGCCCTTCGAGCGCGTCGCGCGCGAGGGCTGCCGCACCTTCATGCTCGGCTACCAGACCACCGACGGCGTGCCGATCACGGTCAACGACTGGCTGCTGAACGACGTGCTGCGCGGCGAGTGGGGCTACACCGGCACGCTCGTCACCGACTGGGACAACGTCGGCCGGATGGTGTGGGAACAGCGCGTGCAGCCCGACTACGCGCACGCCGCCGCCGCGGCGGTCAGGGCCGGCAACGACATGGCCATGACCACGCCGCACTTCTTCGAGGGCGCGCTCGAGGCGGTGGAGAAGGGGATGCTGGCACCCGACGCCTTCGACGCTGCCGTCGCGCGCATCCTCACCCTGAAGTTCGACCTCGGGCTGTTCGAGGACCCGCGGCTGCCCTCCGAGGACATGGACGCGGTGGTCGGCAGCGGCGCGCACAGCGAGCTGAACCTCGAGGTGGCGCGGCGCTCGCTGGTGCTGCTCGAGAACGACGGGACGCTGCCCCTGGGCGCATCCGGACCGCTCTCCGAGGTGGAGCCGATCCGTGTCGCCGTCGTCGGCCCGCTCGCCGACGACGCGCAGACGCAGCTCGGCGACTGGGCTGGCGGCTCCGGCCAGGCCGGATGGCTGGACGGCCAGCCGCGCGAGATGATCATCACCGTGCTGGACGGACTGCGCGAGGTCGACGGCTACGCCGTGCGGTACGCGCAGGGGGCCGAGATCCTCACCCTGGAGCAGGATCCGCTCGGCGCGACCTTCCCCGACGGGCAGCCGCGCCCGCCGGTGATCGTGCCCGCGGAGACGGATCAGCGGATGCTCGCCGACGCGGTGCGCGCGGCGGACGCCGCCGACGTGATCGTCGCCGTGGTCGGCGACCGCATCGAGCTGGTCGGCGAGGGGCGCTCCACCGCGACGCTCGAGCTGATCGGCGGCCAGAACGCCCTGATCGACGCCATGATCGCCACGGGCAAGCCCGTCGTGATCGTGCTGCTCGCCTCCAAGCCGCTGGTGCTGCCGGCATCCGCCGCGCAGGCGGCCGCGGTGATCTGGGCGGCGAACCCGGGCATGCACGGCGGCCGCGCGGTCGCCGAGCTGATCTCCGGGGCGATCGAGCCCTCCGGGCGCCTGCCGATCTCGTTCGCGCGGCACGTCGGACAGCAGCCGACGTACTACAACCAGATCCGCGGACAGCACGGGCACCGCTACGCCGACCTGACCCAGGCGCCCGCGTGGGCGTTCGGCGAGGGCCTGTCGTACACGACCGTGGAGTACTCCGGGCTCGGTCTTGTCTCATCGTCGGTCGGCGTCGACGACGTGCTCGTCGCCGACGTGACCGTGATGAACACCGGCACGCGGCCGGTGCGCGAGACCATGCAGGTCTACGTGCGCGACGAGGTCACGAGCGTCAGCTGGACCGACAAGGAGCTGAAGACCTACCGCCAGGTCGAGCTGGCACCGGGGGAGTCGCAGCGCGTGCGCATCGAGCTGCCCGTGGCGGCCTGCTCGATCGTCGACGCCAGAGGGCGCCGAATCGTGGAGCCCGGCGACTTCGAGCTGCTGGTCGGCCCGTCCTCGCGCGACGAGGTGCTGCTGCGGGCCGGCTTCACGGTGGAGTAGTCCCTTCCTCTGCTCCGGTCTCAACGGTTGTGGGTGTTTCGCCGATGCACCCGCAACCGTTGAGACCGGAGCGGCGGGGCTGTCACGTGTCGCCGGTCGGCCTCCGATGTCCGTGGATACTGGTTGGATAGTTCGGTGCACTCACTAAATGGCCGCGCCGGGCGCGCCGCCGGCATCGGCGCCCTGCTCTGGCTGTTCCTCGCGAACTTCTCCATGGGCATCGACGGCTATGTCCTGACCGGACTGCTGCCGCAGATCGCCGGCGACCTGCACGTGCCGGAGGCCGCAGCCGGGCAGCTGATGAGCGTGTTCGCGCTGACCAGTGCCTTCGCGGGCCCGATTCTCGGAGCGCTCACCGGACGGTTCGAGCGCAAGGCGACGATCGCGATCTCGCTCGCGGTCTTCGTGGTCGGCAACGTGATCGTCGCCATCGCGCCGTCGTACGCCTGGGCGATGTCCGGCCGGGTGATCTCCGCGATCGGCGGTGCGCTGCTGAGCGCGGTCGTCGCCGCGTACGTGATCGCGATCACCCCGCCCGAGCGTCGAGGGTGGGCGCTGTCGATCGTGATGGGCGGCTTCCTCGCCGCGACCGCTCTGGGCGTGCCGGTCGGACTGCTCCTCGGCGAGGCGAACTGGCGCATCCCGCTGTTCATCGTCGCCGGCATCGGCACCGTCGCACTGATCGGCATCCTGACCTTCGTGCCGAGGCTGCACCTGCCCTCGCTGCCGCTGCGCGAGACGCTGCGGCCGCTCACCCGCGGGCCGATCCTGGCCGCCCTTCTGGTGCCGATGGGCCTGATGGGCGCGAGCTACCTGTGCTTCACCTACGCGGCGCTGATCATCGGCCCGCGCACCGGTCTGGGGCTGCCGATGGTCGGAGCGCTGTTCGGCTACGGCGTCTTCAGCCTGATCGGAAACATGATCGCGGGGCGGCAGATCGACCGCGGCGGCCCTGACCGCGTGATCACGACCATCATCATCGCGCTGATCGGGTTCATGCTGCTCGGCACCGCCGGGCTCGCGCTGCCCGGCGTCTGGGGCGTCGTCTCGATCCTGGTCTGGTTCCTCGGGACCGCGACGTTCAATGGCGGATCGGGTGTCTCACTGCAGTCCCGCCTCGCGATGATGGCGCCAGACTCCGTCGCGCTGGTCGTCGCGCTGAACACCAGCGGCATGATGCTCGGCTCGGCCATCGGCAGCGCGACAGGCGGCGCGGCGCTCGCCGCGGGCCTGCCCGCCGACATGCTCATCCCGCTGGC
>JAITUD010000300.1 GCA_031286555.1 Microbacterium sp.
CTGCGCTCCGGCGGGCGCCTCGCGAAGATCGCGCGCATCTTCTCGAACCCGAAGCTGCCGGGCATGGATGACTACTACGAGCCGTGGACGTACGACTACGACATGCTCGTGAACGCCCCCAGCGGTCAGCAGCACACCCCGGTGGCCCGACCGAAGAGCCTGATCACCGGCAAGGACATGAAGATCGAGTGGTCGGCGAACTGGGACGACGACCTCGGCGGGTCGATCGAGACCATGCAGGACGACCCGATCCTGAAGAAGATGAGCCAGGAGGTCTCGGCCGAGTTCGAGAAGGCCTTCATGTTCTACCTTCCTCGCATCTGCGAGCACTGCCTGAACCCGTCCTGCGTGGCATCCTGCCCCTCCGGCGCGATGTACAAGCGGGCCGAGGACGGCATCGTGCTCGTCGACCAGGACGCCTGCCGCGGCTGGCGCATGTGCGTGAGCGGATGCCCGTACAAGAAGGTCTACTTCAACCACAAGACCGGCAAGGCCGAGAAGTGCACGATGTGCTATCCGCGCATCGAGGTGGGGCTGCCGACGGTGTGCTCCGAGACCTGTGTGGGCCGGCTGCGCTACCTGGGCCTGGTGCTCTACGACGCGGACCGCGTGGCCGAGGCCGCCTCGACCGAGAACGAGCACGACCTGCTCGAGGCGCAGCGCTCGGTGCTGCTCGACCCGAACGACCCCGCGGTCATCGAGGCGGCCCGTCGTGACGGCATCGCCGACGACTGGATCACCGCCGCCCAGCGCAGCCCGATCTGGAAGCTCATCCAGAAGTACAAGGTCGCGCTGCCGCTGCACCCCGAGTACCGCACCATGCCGATGGTCTGGTACATCCCGCCGCTCTCTCCCGTGGTCGACGTGGTCACCGGTTCGGGCAACGACGGCGAGGATGCCCGCACGCTGTTCGCCGCGATCGAGAAGCTGCGCATCCCGATCGAGTACCTCGCCGAGCTCTTCACCGCCGGCGACGTCGCGCCGGTCGACTCGGCTCTGCGCAAGCTGGCCGCGATGCGCTCGTACATGCGCGGGGTCAGCATCGACGATGTGCGCGAGGAGTCCATCGCCGAGGCGGTCGGCATGACCGGCGCCGAGATCGAGGAGATGTACCGGCTGCTGGCGATCGCGAAGTACGAGGAGCGCTACGTCATCCCCGCCGCGCACGCCGAGCAGGCGCACGAGCTCGAGGAGATGGCCTGCTCGCTGGACTACGACGGCGGCCCAGGCATGGGCGGTGCCACCAGCAGCGGTCCGTTCGGCGCCGCCAGCGGTCAGGCCGTTCCGGTCGCGGTGGAGAACTTCCATGTGCTGGCCGACCGGCAGACCGCCGACCGTCCGTCGTCGTCGGGCCGAGTCAACCTGCTGAACTGGGACGGCAACGGGCATCCAGACGGGCTGTTCCCGCCGGACACGGGTCCGGTGCCGACCGGCGACTCGACGAGGGGGGAAGGATGAGCACCGTCCTCCCGCCCCGGGTCACGCCGCGACGGCGGATGCCGGATGAGGCGCTCTCGCCGGTCGCACTGACCGGCGCGCAGCGCCGCACCGTGCACATGCTCGCGTCGCTGCTGCTGGACTACCCGGATGCCGCGTGGTTCGCGCGTCTCGGGGAGCTGCGTGCCCACGCGGCTGGACTGCCCGCGGCGGTCGCCGCACCGCTGACGGAGTTCATCGACCGGGCATCCGACGCCGGGGCATCCGTCTGGCAGCGCGACTACGTGAACACGTTCGATCTGAAGCGGAAGTGCTCGCTGTACCTGAGCTACTTCGCGACCGGCGACACCCGCCGGCGCGGCACGGCGCTGGTGACCTTCCTCGACGCCTACCGTGCGGCGGGGTGGGAGTTCGACGCGGCCGAGCTGCCGGACTACCTGCCCGCGGTGCTGGAGTTCTCGGCTCGCTCGGACTCCGAGGTGGCGAGCGCCCTGCTGACCGCGCACCGCGAGGGCATCGAGGTGCTGCGCGCCGCGCTCGAGGGCATGGACAGCCCGTGGGCGCTCGTGGTGCGCGCGATCACGCTGTCGCTGCCGAAGGTCGACCAGCGCACCCAGGAGCGGGTGCTCGCGCTGGTGAACGAGGGCCCGCCGACCGAGACGGTCGGCCTCAGTCTGCCCATGCCGGCCTTCCGGTCGATGAGCCAGGGGGAATGATCGTGACTACTCTGCAGATCGTGCTGTGGGTCGTGCTGCCGTACGTGTGCGCCGCGGTGTTCATCCTCGGCCACATCTGGCGGTACCGGTACGACAAGTTCGGCTGGACGACGCGCTCCTCGCAGACCTACGAGAACAAGCTGCTGCAGTGGGGCTCGCCGATGTTCCACCTCGGCATCCTCATGGTCATCGCCGGGCACGCGGTCGGCCTGCTGATCCCGCGTGAGTGGCTGTACGCCATCGGGATCAACGAGGAGATGTACCACATCGGTGCGACCGTGCTCGGGACGGCGGCCGCGCTGCTGACCCTCGCGGGTCTGGCGATCCTGATCTTCCGGCGCCGCACGGTGGCGGCGGTGTTCCTCGCCACCACGCGCATGGACAAGGTGATGTACGTCTTCCTCGGCGCGACGCTGCTGTTCGGCACCGCCGCGACCGTCGTGCACCAGGTGTTCGGCGGCGGGTTCGCCTATCGCGAGACCATCTCGCCGTGGATCAGGCAGATGATCATCTTCCGGCCCGATCCCGAGCTGATGGTCGGCGTTCCGCTGCTGTTCCAGCTGCACGTGATCACGGCCTGCCTGCTGTTCGCGCTATGGCCGTTCACCCGTCTGGTGCACGTGTTCTCGGCCCCGGTCGGGTACCTGTTCCGGCCGTACATCGTGTACCGCTCGCGCGACGAGCAGCGTGGCACGCGTGCGCCGAAGCGCGGCTGGGACCCGGTGGCTGCTCCGGATCCGGCGCGGCTGCGTCGCCCGTGACGGCCCGCCGCTGCGGGGCGGGTCCCGAGTCTCCGGTTCCTGAGCGAGCGAAGCGAGACGAAGGGCGCCGCTCATGACACTCCGACCCATCGAGGAGCAGCTCGCCCGGGTGCTCGCCGCCGTGCGGCCACCAGCCCTCGAGCGGGTGCCGCTGGCCGAGGCATCCGGTCGAGTGCTCGCCGAGCCTGCGCTCGCGCGCAACGCCGTCCCGCCGTTCGACAACTCCGCAATGGACGGCTTCGCCGTGCGGTTCGCGGATGTCGCGGACGCGGGCCCCGAGCATCCGGTGACCCTGCGGGTCGTCGCCGACGTACCGGCCGGCAGCGCGCTCGACCCTGCGATCGGCCAGGGCGAGACCGCGCGGATCATGACCGGCGCGCCGGTGCCGACCGACGCCGACGCGATCGTCCCGTTCGAGGACACCGCGGGCGGGCTGGCCGACTCCCTGGCATCCGCTGTCGTGCTGGCGGCGCCCCGACGCCGCGGCGTGCACGTGCGCGCCGCGGGGGAGGATGTCGCCGCCGGAAGCGAGGTGCTGCCCGCCGGCATCCGGCTCGGTGCCCGGCAGCTGTCGGCACTGGCATCCGCGGGGATCGCGCAGGTCGCCGTCGCCCGCTGGCCGCGCGTGGCGGTCGTGGCGACGGGGTCGGAGCTCGTGCCGCCCGGGCAGCCGCTGACCCGCGGCACGATCCCGGAGTCGAACAGCCTGCTGATCGCCGGGCTGGTCGCCGAGACCGGTGCCGAGGTGGTGCTGCGGCGCACCGTGGACGACTCCGGAGACGGGCCTGCCGAAGCGGTCGCGCTCGCCGCCGAGCTGGAGGCCGATGCGGTCGTGTTCTCCGGCGGCGTCAGCGCTGGTGCCTATGAGGTCGTGCGGCAGTGCCTCGGCGACGCGATGGAGTTCACGAAGGTCGCCATGCAGCCCGGCAAGCCGCAGGGTTTCGGGACGACGGCTGCCGGGATGCTGCTGTTCGGCCTGCCGGGCAATCCGGTGAGCGCTGCGGTGTCGTTCGAGGTGTTCGTGCGGCCCGCGCTGCTGCGGATGCAGGGGGTGATCGAATCCGCGAGGCCGGCGTGGCGGCTGCCCGCGGGGGAGTCGTGGCGTTCCGCGCCAGGGCGACGGCAGTATCTGCCCGCGGTGATCGATCGCAGCGACCCGGCGCGACCTGTCGTGCGGTCGGCCAGTGGCGGCTGCTCTGGGTCGCACCTGGTCGTAGGGCTCGGCGGGGCGGAGGCATACGTGATCGTGCCGGAAGCGGTCACAGCGGTCGAGGCGGGCGACCTGGTCGACGTCGTGCTGCTGTAGGTACATTTCGTCCGCCGTCGAAACGATTCCGCTTCAGGATGAAGCCATGACGACACACACGTACTCCTCGGAACTGGAATGGACCGGCAGCACAGGCGATGGCTACCGGGCCTACGGACGCGCGCACGCGGTCGGCCTCGGCGAGGCGGGCTCGTTGACGGTGAGCGCCGACCCGGCGTTCCGCGGCGATGCCGCGCTGCCCAACCCAGAGCAGCTGCTGCTCGCCGCGGCGAACTCATGCCAGCTGCTGTCCTTCCTGGCGGTGGCCGCGCTCGCGCAGATCGACATCGTCCACTACCGCGGCTCGGCAGAGGCGATCATGCCCACCGACGCCGACCCGGTGCGGATCACCGGGATGACCCTGAACGTGGCGGTGACTGCGCGCGGCGCCGGCGAATGGAGGGTGCGCGAACTGATCCAGACCGCGCACCAGCAGTGCTACATCGCGAACACGCTCGCGACACCGGTCACAGTGATCGCCGACGTCGAGATCCTCGAGAACGCAGAGGCTGTCGCATGAACATGTACGACATCACGGTTCCCGCGCCGGACGGTGCAGCGTCCCTCGTGCGGATCGGTGCGATCATGGGCGAGGCCGGAATATCCCTCGAAGGAGGCGGCATGTGGGGAGACGTCGCGCACTACCTCGTCGCCGAGGGGGATGCCGCGGTGCAGGCTCTCGAGTCCGCCGGCATCCGCGGCGCTCGGCAGCAGCCGACCGTCGTCGTGCCCCTCGACGCCGATGTCCCCGGTGCGCTGAGCCGAATGATGACGCGCCTGGTGGACGCCGGTGTGAACCTGGTCGCGCAGTACAGCGACCACGACAACCGCAAGGTGCTGATCGTGGACGACCCCGACGCGGCGAGGGCGGCTCTGGCATGACGGGCGAGGTGCGACTTCCGCTCGCCGAGCTCGGGCGCGTGCTGGGCGAGCCGGCTCGGCTGCGCATCCTGCACGAGCTGTTCGGCGGGACGCCACTGCCGGCGGGGGCGCTCGCGACCAGGCTGGGGCTCGCGCCGTCGACCGTCAGCGCGCACCTCGCGAAATTGCAGGAAGCCGGGCTGATCACCGTCGAGCAGCAGGGCAGGACGCGACTGGCGAGCCTCGCCGATCCTGCGGTCGCGACCGCGGTCGAGGCGCTGCTGCAGTTGTCCGGCGAAGCCCGCGTGAATTCCGCGAACACCTTCGACCGGCGCGCGGCGATGCGCGAGGCGCGGTCCTGCTACGACCACCTGGCCGGCCGCGCCGGGGTGTTCATCGCGGAACTCGCCGTGGAACGGGCCTGGATCGCGGATGCTGGCGGCGCCTGGACACTGCCCGCCGGGGAGGACGTGGCGGGTATCGGCGACGGCCTCGGGCTGGCTCTGGCCTGGCAGCACTCGCCGCGGCCCGCCGTGCGCGCGTGCACGGACTGGACCGAGCGCACGCCGCACATCGCGGGGAGGCTCGGGCACAGCATCCTCGCCGCGATGATCGACGACGGCTGGCTGCGCCGCCGCCGCGACGACCGCGCCCTGACGATCACAGCCCGCGGCAGGGAGCGCCTCGCTGCCCTGGGGCACACGGGCATGTGAGCCGCGACACGGCACCCGTTATCCCCACCCCGGAGGCTGGCATCGGCGAGCCCTTCCGGCAATAGTGGAGGCATGAACGCCCAGCATCCCGTCGACGTCGGCGCGGTCGTGCTGGTCGGTGGGCGCGCCTCGCGGATGGGCGGCGGGGACAAGCCGCTGCTGGATGTCGGCGGCACGACCCTGTTCGCGCGCGCCGTGCGCGCGTTGCAGCATGCCGGATGCAGGACGATCGTCGCCGTGGGACCCGAGCTCGATGCCAGCGCGCCGGTGCGCTGGGTGCGTGAGGAGCCGCCGTTCGGCGGTCCGGTCGCGGCGCTCGCCGCGGCTCTCGAAGGGACGGATGCGGGGGAGTGGACCGTGCTGCTCGCCGGTGACCTGCCCCGGGCGGACGAGGCCGTGCCGCAACTGATCGCGCGGATCCCCGCGCTCAGCGATGGGGCGGTGTTCGTCGCGGACGGGCATCCGCAGTGGCTGTCCGGGGTTTACCGGTCCTCTGCTCTGCGCAGGGCGCTCGCGGAACTCGGCGACGGCGTCTCAGGGGCATCTTGTCGCGCCCTGCTCGGCGGCCTCGACCTGACCCTTCTGCCCGACGATGACGGCGTGACGGCCGACGTCGACACCCCTGAGGACCTCGCACGGGCACGGGGACGCGTCGGCGCGATAGCGTCGCAGAAGACCGAGGAGACGACGCATGACTGACAAGAAGAGCACCCTGCCGCCCGAGGCTCTCGAGGAGTGGGCATCCGCACTGCGTGAGCGCTTCGACCTCTCCGCCGAGGACGTGCCGATCGCGCTGATCCTCGATCTGGCTCGCGACGTTGCGAACGGCGTCGCCCGTCCGGCAGCGCCGTTCAGCGCCTTCGTCGCCGGCCTGGTCGCGGGCCGCCAGGGCGGTACCCCCGATGACATCCGCGCGGCTGTGGCCGCCGTGGTCGAGCTCGCCGGCACCTGGCCCGTACGCGACGCCTGAGCCGCGGTACACCTGCACGACGCGGAAACACTTGCACGGGTCGAGGGCCGCTCCGGTCGTGCATCCGTTCCCGAGTCGTGCATCCGTTCCGGGGTCAGTGGTCCGAGCCGTCGAGCTGCGCGATCACGTGCGACGCGACGGAGAGGATCACTGGCATCCCGTCGCGCACGCCGCCGGGCGATCCGGGCAGGTTGACGATCAGCGCGCCACCGGCGACGCCGGCGAGTCCGCGCGTGAGCAGGGCGACCGGCTTCTGTGCGGCGCCGACGCGGCGCAGCTCCTCCGGGATGCCGGGCAACTCGCGCTCCAGCACCCGAACAGTGCCCTCGGGTGTGGCATCCCGCGGCGCGACGCCGGTGCCGCCGCTGGTCACGATCAGCCGGGCGCCGTCGGCGATGGCCGCGCGGAGCGCCGCCTCCACGGCATCCGCTCCGTCCGGGACGATCAGTGCGTCGTCGCAGGCGAAGCCGGCGGCACGCAGCGCCTCGACGGCCACCGGGCCCGATCCGTCGGGCCGCAGGCCCGCCGCCGACCGATCGGACACCGTGATCACCGCAGCCTGGAACATGGCCCCAGCCTAGGGCGGCCCGGCCGCCC
>JAITUD010000301.1 GCA_031286555.1 Microbacterium sp.
GTCGATTGCCCGCCAACGACGAGCGCAGCGAGCGGAACACGAGCTCGCGGACGGACCACTCCGAGCCCAGCGCGGCCTGCGCCCGCGCGATGATCTGCGCCTGGTATGCCTGCGCACCCATCGGGTTGTCGGTCGCGATCCTCGCGTTGCTGAGCCGTTTCATCCGGACGCCGCCTCCCCAGTCGACCAGGCAACAGTATCCCGCCGCGCACGTGCCACACGATTCTCTATCATCGGGGGAGGGGACTGGGGCAGGGGAGAGCACATGGACCGCACAGCTGTCGTCGTGGTGGCGACCTTTCGACGGCCGGATTACGTCCGCACGTGCCTTGAGCACCTGCAGCGGCAGACCGTCGCACCGTCGCGGATCGTCGTGGTCGACGCTTCGCCGGACGATGAGACTCGTACCGTCGTGGAAGACTTCCCCGGAGTCGAGTACCGTCGCAACGAACTCGGGCTCGGCACGCTCGCCGCGTCCCGCGCGATCGGCACGGTCGACGCGACCGAGGATGTCGTTGCGTTCATCGACGACGACGCCTACGCCGAGCCGGAGTGGCTGGAGCGACTGCTCGCCGCCTACGAGCCCGACGACGTCGGTGCTGTCGGCGGTCGTGCGCGCAATGGTCGCGACGGCGAGGAGCAGGAGGGCCTCGACCGTATCGGCCGGTTCCTGCGCAACGGCCGCCTCACGGGCAACTTCGCCGCCGACCCCGGTCGCACGATCGACGCCGACCACATGCTCGGCGCCAACATGTCGGTGCGCAATTCCGTGCTGCGCGCGTTCGGTGGCATCCACGACTACTACCCGGGCACCTGCCTGCGCGAGGACAGCGACATCGCGCTGCGGGCGCGCAAGAGCGGTTATCGGGTCGTCTACGCCCCGGATGCCGTCGTGCGCCACGTCGCCGGCGACTACTCGAAGGGCGCCAGGTTCGATCTGCGCTACCGCTTCTACGGCGCACGGAACCACATCCTGCTGCTGACCACGACGCTCGGCTGGAGAGACCCGCACCTGACCAGGTATTTGGGTTCGGTGCTCGCGTCGAGCGGACGCGAAGCTGTATCTGGGGTGCGCACGTGGTCGGCCAAGCCCGGTCTCACCGCCAGGATGCGCGGTGTCGCAGGCGGACTCACCCGCGCAGGCGTCGATGTGGTGGGCACCGCCGTCGGCCTCGGCGCCGCGATCGCGCCGAACGACCGCGCACGGGATGTGAACCGGGCGGCGTCATGACCGCGGACGGGACGACAGCGCAGACGTTCGCGCTGATTATCCCGACGCATGGGCGCCCCGAATTCGTCGTGCAGGCTGTACGCAGCGCACTTCGACAGGAGCGCGCGTTCGACCGGGTCATCGTCATCCCCGACGGACTGGAGGACCCGGCATCCGATGCCTTGGCCGGTCTCGACGTCGACGTGCATCCGGTTCCGCACGCCGGCGTCGCCGCGGCTCGCAACGCTGGCCTGGCGCTCGCCGACACCGACTGGGTCTGTTTCCTCGACGACGACGACCTGCTGCATCCGTCCTATCTCGGCGATCTGGAGGCGGCGATCGGGCAGTATCCGGAGGCCGGGGCGTTCAACGCGCCGTACTGGAGCTTCGGCACCGAGATCGGTGCACGCGAGGAGTTCGCGGCCGAGACGCTGGACGAGTGCCTGGCGGCGATCGAGACCGCGCTTCCGCGCAACGACATGACCTACCTCGACATCACCGGGCGCAGCTTCGACGCACTGCTCGGCGGGCTTGCGGGGTCGATGAGTACCGCGGCCGTGCGGACCGAAACCCTGCGCGCGGCCGGCGGATTCCCCGACGGGCTGATCGCGGCGGAGGACTGGACGATGTATGTCAACGTGGCGCGCTTCACGGAATGGCGGGTGCTCGGTGAGCGCCGGGCGTTCTTCCGCGACCACGGCGGCAACGCCATGCGCGGGCGCAGCACGGCGAAGGGCCTCTCGGCGCTGCGCGCGATCCGGTCGTTCTGGCAGCCGACCGAGCTTCCGACGCCCCCGCACCGCCCGATCGGGGCCTACAGTCGCGGCTACCGCCACGAGGTGCTCGCGGCGCTCGCCGCCTGCGCGCGGAACGATGACCCGGGCGGGCGGCGCGTCGCTCTGCGGATCGCCTCCGAGATCCTGCCCCGACGGTGGGATCGGGTCTTCGTGCGGATGCCCCGCCCGATCCGCTCGGCGATGTGGCGACTCGAAGGCGTCGCCTCATGACTCGCGCCGTCTATGTCGTGCTCACACACCGGGACTGGCCGCAGGTGCACCGCCTCTCACGAGCGATTCTCACGTCGAGTCCGGATGCCAGGGTCGTGATCATGCACGACTCCCGCCGGGAGCGCTTCCCGTCGTACGCCGACGACGAGCGCATCCAGATCATCGACCACGGTCTGGCCTGCGACTGGGGCTCGTGGGAACTCGTCGAGGCCGCACTGCGCGGCTTCGCGATCGCGCGCGACGAGCACGACGCACAGCTGGTCGCGCTGATCTCCGGACAGGACTACCCGACCCGCCCGCTCGGCCTGTGGGAGGACGAGGCGCTGGCCGCGCAGAGCTGGATAGGCGAGGCGCGACCGCTGGCCTACCGGCCGCGCTGGGGTCGTCGCTACGGCGAGGGCGACGACCGTCTGACCCGGTACGCATACCGGTGGTTCCGATCGCCCGCAGAGATCCTCCGCCCTCGGATGCCCCGATGGGCGCGCCTGCCGGAGCCCGTGAACAGGTTCTGGCAGCGGGCCCGCCGCGCGGTCACGCTGAGGCTCGAGCCGATGCTGAGCCTGCGCGTCGTCGCGCGGGGGAAGGGCGTGCACTACGGCATCCGCCGTTTCCCTGAACCTTTCCCGGCCGGTCACGAGTGCTGGTTCGGAGCGCAGTGGGTGGCGGTCCGCCGCCCCGAACTCGATCGGCTGCTCGACGTCGACCTGGTGGAGGGATCCGCGCTCCGACGGGTGTACCGGCGGTCGATCATCCCCGATGAATCGGCGCTGGTGACGCCGCTCGCCCGCCGTTCACCGGCCGCGGCGATGCCGCCCGCCACCCTGCAGCGATGGGACGACACGCTCGACGGCGGACTCACCTTCACGATCGACGATCTCGACGAGATCGTGGCATCCGGGGCCCCCTTCTGCCGCAAGGTCGACGCGACGGCGAGCGCGGAACTGATGGATGCGCTCGACCGTCGGCTCGCCGGCGAGGACGCCTCCTAGTCCAGCGACCCCAGCTCCACGAGCCTCGCGAACTCGGCATCCTGCTCGCGCACCTGGTCGAAGGTGCCCTCGGCGGCGACCCGCCCCTCGCGCAGGAAGTACAGCCGGTCGCTCGCACGCACGGTCGACAGCCGATGCGCGACGATGATGATCGTCATCGTGCCCTGCAGGCCGCGCAGCGTCTGCGCGATCTCGTGCTCGGTGGCGTTGTCGAGCGCGCTCGTCGCCTCGTCGAGCACCAGCACGTGCGGGCGGCGGTACAGCGCCCTGGCCAGGCCGACGCGCTGACGCTGCCCGCCCGAGAGGCGAACGCCGCGATCGCCGACCATCGTGTCGAGACCCTCCGGCAGGTCGTCGAGCACACCGTCGAGCTGCGCCAGCCGCACGACCTCGCGCACCCGGTCGTGATCGACGTTCTCGGCCCGCTCGCCGAAGGCGATGTTCGCCGCGATCGAATCGCTGGTGAGGAACACCTCCTGCGGCACCACACCGAGCCCCGCGTGCCAGGCTGCCAGGTCGTCGTCGATCAGGCGACCGCCGCACGAGATCGACCCCTGCGTGGGCTCGAGCAGACCGAGCACCAGGTCGAGGATCGTGCTCTTGCCGGCGCCGCTGCCGCCCGTGAAGGCGACCGTGCTGTTCTGCGGGATCGTCAGCGACAGGTCCTGGAGCACGGGCTGCTCGGCGTCCGGGTACTGGAACGACACCCGCTCGAGCTCGATGTCGCCCGCGTACGGGCGATCATCACGCGGTCGCTCCTCATGGCGGCCGCCCCGCTCCAGCTCGTCCAGGGAGCCGACCATGATCCGCAGCCCGGCCTGTCCGGTGCGCATCGTGGCGATGTTGCCGCTGACGCGGTTCATCGTCGGCAGCGCGCGCATGGATGCCGCGGCGAAGAGTCCGAGGATCGGAATGACCTGCTCGGGCTGCCCGATGAGGAACAGCAGACCAGCGATCCCGAGGATCGCGAAGATGAAGATCACCTCGAGCAGATACCGCGGGATGTCGGCGAGGAAGGACATCTCGCGACTCGCTCGTGCACCGCGCAGCTTCGCGGCCCGGAACCCGCCGACGAAGAGCTCGCCGCTGGAGGTGAGCCGGGTCTCGCGGAAGCCCTCCATGCCGGGCATCAGCGACTGCCAGGCGCTCAGCCCGGCATCGGCCATCTCCTCGCCGATGCGCAGCTGCTTCGCCCGCAGCACGCGCTGCACACCGAACACCATGAAGCCGAACAGGGCGATCGCGAAGAGCGTGACCAGGATCGGCGACGAGAACGCCAGCACGATCGTGATCGCCGCCAGCACCAGCACATCCGAGCAGAGCGTGACCAGCGCCAGCAGCACGCTGGACGCCTGATTAGTGGCGTCGTTGATGTTGCGGTACAGCTCGCTCAGCCGCCGCTGACGGTGCGCCGAGTACGGCGAGAGCACGTACCGGTTCATCAGCTCGGCGGATGCCAGGGCGTTGATCTTCGTTGTGCGGCCCAGCAGCCACCAGCGGAACGCGAGCGAGCCGGCGCTCTTCACGATGAACAGCCCCGCGACCATGCCCGCGACGAGGGGCAGCAGCACCGAGAGCTCGCTGGTTCCGGTGACGCCGACGAGCCACTCCAGGAACGCGCCCTGCGGCTCTCCATCGGTCGTCGCGAGCTGCATCAGCGGCACCATCGCGGCGACACCGAGCATGTCCAGGCCGGCGAGGACCACCGAGGCGATCACCGTCAGCGTCATCCAGCGCCGCGGGCTCGCGCCAGTCACCCGCAGCAGCGTCCCCAGTTGCGGAAGCAGGCGCGAGGTGCGCGCGGAATCAGCCATCAGCGACCCCCTCTGCGAGATGACATGCCCGGGGTGTTGCCGGGGCTGAGATTACGCTAGCATCGTGCCGTACAACCTATGATCTGGGGCGGTTGTGCTCGCGAGCGATTCTTCTGGGGAAACGCCGTGATGGGTTCTAGCAACCAGAGGGGCATCACATGACTGACAATTCGCAGCAGTCCGGCGTCAGCCGCCGCACTGTGACCAAGGCTATGGCCTGGGCGGTTCCCGCCATCGCCGTCGCCGCGCCGATTCCGGCTTTCGCCGCGTCCGGGCCGAAGCCCGGTCTGACGCACGGACCTGCCTGCAAGGCGCCGGGCGGTTCCGTTCAGGGGTGTGAGTCCCCGTTCAAGTTCGGTTACGGCGTGCCGGTGACGATCACGAACCCGGGCAACAAGGACGTGTGGATCACGTCGATCTCGATCACGAACCAGGTTCCGGCCAGCCCGGTGTTCATCGCCGGCTCGTCGATCGGGCTTCCAGTGAAGGTGCCGGCAGCCGTCAACGGGGTGCCCGGCTCGGTCTCCTTCTACTTCCGCGCGGTCTCCTCGAACAGTCAGAACGTCAAGGACGGCGCGATCACGTTCTCGGCGGCCTGGGGTCACGCTGCCGATGGCAGTGACCACGACCACGACGGCGATCCGCTGAAGTTCACCGTGACCTGGTCTTCGACGCCTCCTGGATGCAGCTGCATCGAGGCGTGAGCGTTCCGCAGAGGCGGGGGCGGCGTGGGCCGGTGCCCCCGCGGGGGGCGCAGTGGCCCCGCCCCCGGGCGCCGCAGGCCGCGGGCCGCG
>JAITUD010000323.1 GCA_031286555.1 Microbacterium sp.
TCCATGGGCAGCCAGATCGCCGCCGAGGTCGCCGCCAGGCATCCGCAGCTCGTCGCAGGACTGGTGCTCGCGGGACCGACCGTCGACAGCGCCGCCCGCAACGTGCTCTCGCAGGCGCGATACCTGCTCGTCGATCTCCTCGGCGAGAGGCCCGAGGTGCTCTGGCGCGGGGGCCGCGAGTACCTGCGCGGCGGCCCGCACCTCAGACGCAAGATCCGCGCGACAGTCGTGCACGCCCCCGAGGAGGCGTACCCGCGAGTCGCGTGCCCGACGCTCGTGATCCGCGGCGAGCGCGACCCGCTCGCGCCGGTGTCGTGGTGCCGGAAGATCCTCGGGGCGATCCCGGGTGCCGGGCTCGTCGAGATCCCGGATCACGGTCACGGCACGCTGATCAGCGACGCCGAGCTGGCTGCTGCCGCGATCACGAGCTTCGCCGACAGCCTCTGACGCGGGCGACCGCGTTCACTTCAGCGGCGGAGCCGCCTTCGGCTGGATCAGGGCATAGCGGCGCATCCACACGCTGACGATGATGACGCCGGCGAGGAACAGCAGGAACACGCCGAGAGCGGTGAGCATGGGGGCCCCGTCGTCGCCGCCGACGGTCAGGACGACGCCGACCACCACCACGACGAGAGCGAGAGCTGCGATCACGGCACCGATGATCATCGCCGAGAGGTAGGCGCGCGGCCCGACGTGCGTGGGACGCACCTTGCCCCGCTCGGAGACGTAATCGGCCCAGCGTGCGCCCGTCCACCAGCGATGGATCGCCTTTCCCGACACCGGATACCAGCCGGCGCCCTCCGCCTCGGCCTCCCCTGGCAGCGGTCGCAGGGCATCGTCGAGCACCGGGGCGGTCGTCGGCGCAGGGAGCTTCCGTCGCGCGGCATCCCGTCCGGCGCCGATCATGAACAGCGCCCCGAGCAACAGCAGCAGCACGGCCAGCAGCAGGTTGACGGGGTTCTCCAGGGCAGTGAGCAGGTTCATCAGCCCGATCAGGATGAGCAGTCCGCCGAGCACCCAGCCGATGCCTGCCGGCTCCGCGGCGTAGCGGTCGGCGCCCGGCTTCCCGTTCCTCACCCGGTAGGCGGTCCAGCTCAGTCCGTCCCACCAGCGCGGCTCGCCCGACGTCGGCAGCGCGTACCAACCCATCGGGATCTGCTGCGGCAGAACCGCGGCCGGTGCAGCGGTCGCCACGGCATCCCGCTCGTACGACGTCCACTGGACGCCGTCCCACCAGCGCTCCCGGCCGGGAACGCCGGCCGGATACCAGCCCGGTGCTGCTGCCATGTCGCCCCTCTCCGCTCTCACCCTATTTGCTCTCGCGCAGACGGATGCCCGAGGGCTCGTGCCCCCGGGCATCCGTCTGCCGACCGTGGATCAGCCGCAGGCGCCGAGCGCCTCCCAGGCGCCCCAGGTCTGCGAGCCGGGGGCCTCGCCCTGCGTCCACCACTTGGCCTTGTACTGCGAGCCCTGGTAGGTCACGGTCGCGCCGCTCGCGTAGGCCGCACTCGCGCTCCAGGCCGCCGCGCAGGTGCCGGGATCAGTGCCCGGGTCCGTTCCGGGGTCGGTGCCGCCGCCGCCCGGTGCGCAGTCCGAGACCTTGTTCCACACGGCGTTGCTGCCAGGGGTGTCGCCCTGCGTCCACCACTTGGCGGTGTACTCGGCGCCCTGGTACGAGACCTCGGCACCGCCGTTGTAGACGGCCGAGCTCGACCAGGCCGGTGCCGCGCAGGTGCCGGGGTCGGGCGTCGGGTTCGGAGTCGGCGTCGGGTCAGGAGTCGGCGTCGGATCCGGCGTCGGCGTCGGATCCGGAGTCGGCGTGCCCGAGCCGCTGCCCAGTCGCGCGCCGATGGTGTTCGCCACGGCGTAGCCGCCGGTCTTGTCCCAGTTGATCGACCACGTCATCACGCCGCCGATCGGCCCGTAGGGCTTGGCGGGTGTGAAGGTGCCGCAGTTCGCTCCAGTCTCGAGGCAGTCGACCGCCTTCACGACGTTCGACATCGGCTGGTAGCCGCCGCCCGCCGCCTTCTGCACCGCGGGGACGCCGATGCCGACCTGGTCGGGGCGCAGCCCCATGTTCAGCTGGATCGCCGACAGCGCGGTCAGGAAGTCGACGCTGCCCTGCGAGTAGACCTTCTGGTCGGCGCCGAGCATCGACCCGGAGTTGTAGTACTGCGTGTTGACGATGGTGAGGATGTCCTTCACCTTGAGCGTCAGCTGGTAGTACGGCATCGTCGTCGCCTGGTAGTCGATGGTCTGCGGCGCCATCGTCAGCACGAACCCGGCCCCGGCCTTCGCGCGCAGCTGGTGCAGTGCGTCGCTCATGTAGTCGGCGTTGATGCCGTGCTCGAGGTCGACGTCGATGCCGTCGAAGCCCCACTCCTGCATCAGCGCGTAAGCGGTGTCGGCGAAGTTCTTCGCCTCGGTGGCGTTCGACACGATCACGTTGCCGCGCTCCCCGCCGACCGACAGCACGACCTTGCGGCCCTCGGCACGGACCGCCGCGACATCCGCCTTGAACTGCGCGGCGGTGTAGCCGCCGAGCTCGGTGCTCGCGACGTCGAATGTGATGCCGCCCGGCGTGGTCGCCAGGCTGTCGGCGAACGCGATCGCCACCAGGTTGTACGCCTTCGGGATCTCGCTGACTTTCATGGTCACCGAGCCGTTGTCGAAGTTGTGCCAGTAGCCGGTCAGCCACTGATGCGCGCTGCTCGCCGCAGCCGCGGGCGCAGGCGCGGAGGCGGCGTTCGCGATGGGGACGGTCAACAGCGCACCGGCGATCACGGTCGCCGCGGCGGCGATGCCGGCGGCGAACCTCTCTCGCCGGGTGCGCAGCGGGTTCTGCACTCTGATCACGGAGTCTCCTCGGGAGTTCGGGGGAACCCGTCACGCTACGCGGGCGCTCTGCTCGCCCGCATCCGTGATTTCCACATTGCTGCGCGACAGGGGTATGTGGACGATCGTCCACTTGCCCGAATGTGGACGATCGCATGCATTGAGGCAGCGGAACGCAACCTCGCGAGATTCTCACCGGCGCGCTTCGCAGTGTGCTTCCTTGTGGGATATATTCCACAAGCATCCGTGTCGGATATATCCCACTCAGCCCGCGCCCGGCGGCGTCGTCTTGGACTCGGCGTACTCGTCGACCACCAGCTCGCGCTCGTCGACGGAGCCGTTGCGATAGGCCTGTCGGCCCACGATGTGCGCCGACAGCGGCGCGGTCGCGAACTGCATGAGCACCACCGGCGCGACGATCACCAGCCCGATCAGGATGCCGCCGACGCTGCGCTGCGACAGCGCGATCGCGATGCAGATCACCAGCAGGCCGAGCACCTGCGGCTTGGTCGCGGCGTGCAGGCGCGACGGCACGTTGCGGAAGTGCAGCAGACCGACCGCGGCCGACAGGCACAGGATGGCGCCGATCAGGATCAGCACCA
>JAITUD010000200.1 GCA_031286555.1 Microbacterium sp.
GCGACCTGAACCTCGATGTGCGCATCGAGCCGTGCCCGATCGTCCGTGAGGCCGACGGGCTCGCGATGAGCTCGCGCAACGTCTACCTCGACGCGGCCGCCCGTGCCCAGGTCACCGCCTTGAACAGAGCTCTCGATGCGGCATCCGCTCTCGCCGATTCGGGGGAGCGCGACGGCGTGACGCTCGTCGCCGCAGCTCGCCGGGTGCTCGACGAGGCCGGCATCCGTCCCGACTATCTGGAACTGCGCGACCTGGACGACCTCAGCGAGGTCGACCGGCTAGACGGCGAGGCCCTGCTGGCCGTCGCCGCCAAGGTCGGAGCCGCGCGCCTGATCGACAACCACATCCTGAAAGGCGGCGCGTGATGCGACGCACCATGCTGAAGTCCAAGATCCACCGCGCGACCGTGACAGGCAGCGACCTCAATTACGTCGGCTCGATCACGATCGACCCCGACCTGCTCGAGGCCGCCGACATCCTGCCGCACGAGCAGGTGCACGTCGTCGACGTCGACAACGGGTCGCGCTTCGTCACGTACACGATCGCGGGTGAGCGCGGCTCGGGCGACATGCAGGTCAACGGCGCCGCCGCGCGTCTCGTGCACGCCGGCGACACGATCATCGTCATCTCCTACGCGGAGTACTCACGCAAGGACCTCGCGACCTACGAGCCGACCGTCGTGCACGTGGATCGCGGAAACCGCATCGTCCGGGTCGACGACGTCGTGGACGCGCTGCTGACGGAGGTGGCGGTATGAGCACCGCGCCCGCGCCGCGCCGTCGGCTGACGCTCGGCGATCTCGCCGCGAAGAAGGATGCCGGTGACCCGATCGTCATGGTCACCGCCTACGACCACCCCGGCGCGCAGATCGCCGAGGCCGCCGGCATCGACATGGTGCTGGTCGGCGACTCCGGCGCGATGACCGTGCTCGGCTACGACAGCACCGTGCCGGTCACGGTCGACGAGATGCTCATGCTCACCCGTGCGGTGCGCCGAGGACTCTCGCGTGCCCTGCTCGTCGGCGACCTGCCGTTCGGATCGTATGAGGCATCCGATGCCCTCGCCGTGCAGACCGCGCAGCGCTTCGTGAAGGAGGCCGGCTGCGACCTGGTGAAGATCGAGCGCGGCGGCACGACCGTCGATCGCGCGCGGGCGATCGTGGCCTCCGGCATCCCGGTGGTCGGGCACGTCGGGCTCACGCCGCAGACCGCGACGGCGCTCGGCGGCTACCGTGCGCAGGGCCGCACGGCCGAGGGCGCGCTGGCCGTGATCGACGACGCGCTCGCCCTGCAGGATGCCGGATGCTCGCTCATCGTGCTCGAGGCCGTGCCCGCCGAGATCACGCGGGCGCTGCAGCCGCTGCTGCGCATCCCCACGATCGGGATCGGCGCCGGCGCGGATGCCGACGGCCAGGTGCTCGTCTTCCATGACCTGCTCGGCCTGCTCGACGGCCCGCAGGCCAAGTTCGTCAAGCGCTACGCAGAACTGCGTGGCTCCGCGATCGACGGCGTGCGGGCGTATGCCGAAGAGGTGCGCTCCCGCGCGTACCCTGCGGTGGAGCACACCTACGGGATGCCGGCCGACGAGGTCGCCCGGCTCGAGGCGCTGCTCGCGGAGCGGGCCTGATCGCATCTTCGATGCCACACATCGCCTCTAGCCTGGAGGCGTGACCACTGCACCGCGCCGCGTTCCTCGCGGAGATGAACTCGACAGCCTGATGCGGGTGTACGGCTATCGCTTCACCCGCACCGGCGGGGTCGCGGGCGCCGATCCGACAGATGATGCGGCCGTCGCTGCGTCTTCGGGCTGGCCGATCCGCGCGGTCGAGCGCTTCACCCCTGCTGAGATCTTCGAGAGGTCGGTCGCCGCGGCATCCGCGCTCGATGAGGAGGCGGTGCTGGGGGCGTTCGTGGCGGGGCTCGGCAGTGCACCGTCCGGCCGTCAGATCGCGATCTCGTTCGGGTGGGCCCGGCACCTGTCAGCCGCAGTCGCCGCGGGCGCGAGCCTGCCGGACTGCGGGCTGGAGGCTCGCGACGGAGACGCTTTCGCCATCGATGTGACCGAGGTGCTCCTGCGCATCGCGCTCGGATGGGCGTGGAACGAGCAGCCGTACAGGTACCTGCCCGACCTCGAGGCCGCGGCCACGACCGGGCTCCCGACTCCGACGGCGGATGATCGCGAACGGGTGCGGGCGCTGCTGGACGTGGTGGTAGCCCAGCCGGCGGGGACCACAGCGAGTGCGCTGGAGAAAGCGGTCGCCCGCGCCAGGATCGTGCCGGGAACCGACAAGTATCAGCGCTACGGCATCCTCATCGGCCTCGCCGAGATCGGGGTGCTGCCCAGCACTCTCGCGCCCAGCTGGGACCGGTTCGTCTCCCGTCGCGAGATCGCAGAGGCATGGTCCGGCGGGCCTCGGTCAGACATCACGCCGCCCCTGTCCGGGTGGCGGGGCGGTGTCGACGTCGGCCGTGCGGAACGGCTGCGCCGCGTATGAACGCACGGACTTGCAGGACCTGCCCTACGCGCTGAGCGATGCGAGTGCGTCGTCCACGGTCTTCGCCGACGCGCTGATGACGTGACGCCCGTCCTCGATGTCCCAGAGCGTGTTCTGCAGCAGCCGCGCCGCCGTCCATGCGGCCGCGTGGTGGCGGTCGAGGGCGAGCATCTCGGTGAGGATGTCGAAGCGCCGGCGCACGATGCGCGGTGCATCTGAGACGGAGTCGTCGGTGCTCCACCCGCTGTCCAGGGCCGGCCAGAGGTCGAACCCGGGATGCCCGACAAGAGGCTCCGGGTCGATCGCGAGCCAGGGCTCGCGGTCGGCGGAGAGCACGTTGCCGTAGTGCAGATCCCAATGCAGGAGGCGATCGCCGGGCTCGGCGTTCATTTCGGCGACCTGACGGGCCCATCGCTCCAGCCGCGACCGGTCGTCACTGTCGAGAACCCGCAGTGCTGCGAGAAGGCCGGCGCGCATCCCGGCGACGATCGCCCCGAGATCGGGGAGCCCCTCCGGCGCGGGCACGCTGTGCAGGCGGGCGAAGAGCCCTCCGACCACGCGAACCGCGTCGTCGTCCTCGACCGCGTCGAGGCTGCGATCACCGTGGAGCCGTTCGAGCAGCATCCCGCCGAGGCCGGCGTCGCTGTCCAGAAGCCGAACCGTCCCCCGGCCGTTCCAGGCGATGAGGCCGAGTATCGCGGCGCTCGTCTCCGGCTTCGGCGGCTGCAGCTTCAGCGCGGCCGGCGTCCCGTCGGCGCGCCGCACCGGCAGGAGGATCCCCGCATCGCCGGCCCGGATCGTGCCTTCGGGGCGAAGGTCCCATCTCTGAAGAAGCTCGCGGGCGACCGACGGCAGCAGACGCACCCATTCGCGGGTCGTGTCGTCGCCGGATTCGAAGCCGCCGAGGACCGCGGCGGGAATGGCGAACTGCTGCTCTGGGCCCATGCCCGACAGTTCACCACAGAGCCGGGTCGCTAACGGATGACTTCGAGCGGTCCTTCCTCGGGTGTCGGCGGCTCGAACCGTTCGAAGTACTCCCTCGCCATCTGCTCGGTGAGCGGCCAGTCGTCCGCCTGCCTGCCGTGCCGGTCGCCGACCCGGCTGAGGATCGTCTCGAGAGGCGTCGCGATGTAGATCGTCTCTGGCACGACGCCAAGCGGTGCGAGCAGCGCGCGATACTCATCGCGCTGTCGCCGGAACCAGAATCCGAAGTCGAGCACGACGTCGTCCCCGGCATCGACATGGCGCAGCAGACGAGCCTTGAGCTCTGCCGCCACTTCGGCGACCACCTCCGTGGAGGGAATCGTCGTGATCCCGCGATCCCAGAACTCCACCTCGAACGACAGGCGGATCCAGCCCTCCCGCTCCAGGCGCTTGGCATAGGTGGTCTTGCCGGCACCGCCCGGCCCGCAAATCATCACGACCCGGGGCCGACGCAGCTCATCTCGTGGCACGCGGCCGAGGCTACCCTCCGCCGCCGACATCCCGGCCGCCGCGAGTCAGCCCGTACGAGTACATGTCGCGGCGCTCGTCACCGACCTGTTCCCATGACCGCAGCAGGCCCTCGCGCTCGAAGCCGCACTTCTCCGCGGTCAGGCACGAACCGGTGTTGTCGGGGTCGACGTAGAGCTGGAGGCGCGGGATGTCGAGCGTCTCGAAGGCCCACGCCGTCAGGGTCTGCAGGGCGGCCGAGGCATGGCCACGGCGCCTGCTGCTCGGCCTGATCCAGTAGCCGATCGTCGCGCGGCCCCTGTCCAGGTCGCGCAGCCAGAGTCCGATCTGGCCGACGCAGACGGCATTCGCCTCGATCGCGAACGAGTACCCGGTGCCGGATGCCGCGCGCTCGTGCTGCCTCTCGATGAACGCGGCGGCCAGCGCCGCGTCGGCGACGTTCGGCACGGTCGTGACGAGGGGGATCAGCGGGTCGGATGACGCGTCGAGCACGGCGTCGATGTCTTCGGCACGGAACGGGCGGAGCGTCACGGCGTCGCCGTGGAGCGTGGGGACCTCGAGCATCACTTCATCAGTATGAGCGAGCGGCTGGCGGATAGCCCGCGGAGCGACGAAGAAGCGGAGACGAACGGCGCCCTTCGTCACTTCGTCTCGCTCCGCTCGCTCAGCACGGCGCTCGCCGCTTCGCTCGCTCAGGACCCGGAGTGCGCAGCCCGGTCATCCGCATCCGCGATGCCGCGGCGCATCTCCTCGCGCGACTCCTCGGGCCACGGGCCGGATGCCGCGAGCGGGATCTCCGTGAGGAAGCGGCGCTCAGGCTCCGGGATGCGCGAGACGAACAGGTCGGGATCGCTTCCCGCGGTCGCGTACAGCGCCGGCCCATCGGCGTAGAACAGGTCCGTCACGACGAGCCGCCCGTCGGCCCCGCGCATCACGTTCGACGGATTCGTGTCGAGCGGGCCGCACCACGGCAGCTCGCGCAGCGCCCTGGCGTGGATGCCGTCGATGATGTCCACGAGCTCGGCGACGGCCTCGTCGCGCTCGGCGATCAGCGCATGAAACGCGTGCGCATCCGATTCATCCACGGGCGTCAGCCACTCCATGAGCTGCAGGTCGCCGCCACCCGTCAGCCGCCGGTGCGCGAACAGCTCGGGCACCAGCCGGGTGTGCGCGGCCGCGCGGTACAGCTCCGCCGTGTACGGTCCGGTCGGGTCGAACGGACCGATCCGCACCGCGGCCGATCCGTCCGGTGCCCGCAGCGCGATGGCCCAGTCGCCGGCTCCGGCCCGCGTCCAACCGGCATCCGTGAACGCGCGCTCGGCGGCGCGGTGATCGGCATCCTCGGGGAGCGCGGCGAGTGTGGCATCCATCTTCAACCTCGAGACCTCGTGTGACGGCGGCGGACCGCCGCGGAGATGACGGCGATCAGGGTTCCCGCGGCGACGCCGATCACCGTCTCGAGCATCCGATCCCTCAGCAGCGCGTCGACGGAGGTCGGCGCGGCGAGCTCCACCATCAGCAGGGCCAGCGGCGTGACGAAGATCATTGCGATGCCGTAATTGCGCCCGACGAACATCTCCGTGCAGGCCTGGAACACGATCGCGAGCGCGACGACGGCGAGCGGCGGCAGGTGCAGGGCGAGGATGCCGGCGGCGACGAGCACTCCTAGCAGCGTGCCGACCAGGCGCTGGATGCCACGGATGATCCGCGCGTTGACGTGGGCGCCGCCGACCGCGGCGGCCGCGCCGACCATCGCCCAGTACCAGTGCGTTCCCACGAGCAGCAGCCCGATCGCGCCGGCGAGCAGGGTGGCGGCCCCGACCGTGATGGCCATCTCCCAGGCGACACCGCCGATCCGCTGCCGGGCCTGGGCGGGAGCCATCTCGGGAAGGGCCCGGTCTCTGGCGGCCGCGAAGAGCATCGTCACCAGCAGGGAGAAGAGCACGCTGGCCGTGCCCACGACGAGCACGTTCGCGAACGCGATTCCGGATGCCGGGATGCTGGCGGTCGCCCCGATCGCGAACACCGCGAAGAGCGCCCCCGGAGGATGCCAGC